>CAKZHE010000147.1 GCA_936920195.1 uncultured cyanobacterium
CCATCAGAACAGGTGAGAAAGGTTTTTAAGCCAAAATCAAATCCAGCGATGCTACTCGGCTCGGATTTGATTGCCAACTCATTCCCACTATCCACAACGATAACTAGAAACAACTCTCCTAATGGGGTTCGCTTAATCGTTAACGTCTTGACTTTACCCACAATTTCTCTAGAGTGACCGTATTGATAGACTCTATTGCCAATCTTAATCCGATTGCCACCTAAAAACTTGTATCCCGCTTGCTTTAAGGTGAAAGACTTGTATTTCTTGACTTTCTTGAATCCCGGTGGCCTAACTCCTTTTTGATGATGTTTGAAAAACAACTGATAGGCTTTCTCAATTCGCTGACAAATATCTTGTACCGCCTAAATTATTGGTAAAAGGATGCTATTCGGACGCAGGGACCAAACAAACTACTCTGTTAACAATGGAGCCTTGGTAATTGACGCTAGTCGTTTGAAGGACAATGAGCGTCTTGAGTTGAAATATTCCCAGAATGGTTATCTGATTGCGATCCAGAAGATTAAGGTATCTCTGTTTGATCGGGGAATGGACGGCAAAGCTGAAACTGATATTGAACCGGGCAGTGTAGGCAGAGTATTTTATAACGGCACATCTTGGATGGCTTGCAACGATGGGGAAAGCAAGATCCTGGCAAGTCAAAGGGTTGTGGTGATGGCACAGCGGGATTTGACTTTGCTGGTGATTCCAACTATTTAATTCAAAACCGCGCTGTGACAGACTAAAGTTACTGAGTGCGACCAGAATTAATGCAAATACTTTTTAACGGCATCATTACGGGCTTAACTATTGCCTTGCTAGCTTTGGCTTTTACGGTGGTTTATCTGCCGACAAGGGTTTTCCATGTGGCACTAGGAGGTGTGTATGCTGCTGTCCCTTTTATTGCTTGGGCTTGTCTAAGAGGAGGCTTGCCCTGGTATTGGGGTATGTTGATAGCAACGCTAATCGGGATGGCGATCTCTGTCGCTTGCGAACTAATTAATCATGCAGCTTTGGAAAAGAAAGGTGCTGCCTCTGGGACGCATTTAGTTTCGTCTCTGGGAATTTATATTATTTTGGTGCAAGCTGTGGCGCTGATTTGGGGGAATGAAACTAAGGTGCTGCGGACTGGTTTGGATGCTGTGGTGCAGATGGGGGGAGTAGTGCTGACTTATGCCCAACTGATCGCGGCTGGCGTGTGTTTGGTGGCGCTGGGAATATTTTATCTCTGGCTGCATTTCAGTCAGCTAGGATTGCAGTTTCGAGCGCTGGCGGATAATGCCAAGGAATTTGCGCTACGGGGTTACAATGTCCGGCGCTTGCGGCTGATGGCTTTTGGGATATCAGGATTGTTGGGGGCGGTAAGTTCGCTGCTGGTAGCTTATGATATTGGGTTTGACCCCAATGGGGGGCTGACTGCGGTGTTGCTGGCGGTGGTAGCGGTGATTATTGGGGGGCGACAGTCGTTTTTTGGCTGTGTTTTGGGAGGAATCTTATTGGGGGTGGTGCGATCGCAGGTAGTTTGGTTTCTATCAGCCCGTTGGCAAGAAGCTATAACTTTTTTGATTTTGGCATTGTTTCTCTTCCTGCGTCCTCATGGCTTGCTGGGTACAAAAGTTAGGTTGGAAGCGGAAGAATAACTATGAATTATCTGCTGCACTTGCTGATCTATTTCAATATTTATGCGATCGTGGCGATGAGTCTCAATTTAGTTACCGGATACTGCGGGTTGCTGACGTTGGCTCATGCGGGATATTTTGCTTTGGGAAGTTATGCTTATGCCCTCGCTAGTATCAAGTTGGGATGGGGATTCATTCCAGCGACGGCAATGGGAGTGGTGGTGGCAATGGTTTTGAGTTTGGCGGTTTCCCTCCCGGCTTGGCGGTTTCGGGGGGATTTTTTTGTGATGATTTCTTTGGCAGTTCAAGCATTGCTGTTTAGCTTGTTTTACAATTGGTCGAATCCGAATGCGGCAGTGGGAACTTGGACAAATTTGACTAATGGCCCCTTTGGGATTGCGGGGATTCCAAAACCAAAGTTGTTGATTTGGCAGTTTCAGGAAATTGGCAGTGTGGCTTTGCTGTCGTTGGTGGTGGCGGGTTTGTGTGCGCTGGTGTGCTGGTTACTGTTGGCTTCCCCTTGGGGAAGATTGTTAAAGGCGTTGCGGGATGATGAGTTGGCGGCGCGGGGGTTAGGGAAAAATACCAGGATTGCTAAGGTGCAGGTGTTTGCGATCGCTTCTGGTATGGTAGCAGTTGCGGGGGCGCTGTATGCGGCATATGTGGGTTACATTGACCCTAGTGCGGCTTCTTTGGATGAGTCAGTTTTATTTATTTGTATGGTAATTGTGGGGGGAGTGGGGAATTTTCGCGGTCCGTTGGTGGGGGCGTTAATGTTATTGGCAATTCCAGAGGCTTTAAGGTTTCTGGCAATTCCGGATGCGATCGCTGCTAATCTACGCTTAATGGCCTATGGAGTATTATTGGTAGTAATGATGCACTTTAGACCCCAAGGATTAGCAGGAGATTATCGCATTGAGTAGAGTGTAAATTCAAGTTTTGAAAGCTTATGTCCATCCCTGATTTCGATCAATTTGGTAATTTACCTCCGGGAATTTATTTTTGTGCTTGGGAGGAATTTATTGATAGATTTGAAACTACACCCCAAAGATCGAGATTGATCCAAGGACTTACCCAAGCTATGTTAATCTTAAAGACAGCAGGATGCCGAACAATTTATATCAACGGCAGTTTTGTTACCAATAAGGCTAAACCTAATGATTTTGATGCTTGCTGGGATGTTGATGGAGTTGATATAGACTACTTAAAAACCAATGCCCCTAAATTGCTGAATTGTATCGATCAAAAGGCTAAATATAAGGGAGAACTATTTCCTTCGGAATGGGTAGTGGATGAATTAGGGACTCAAGCTATTGAACTATTTCAAGTTGATAAAAAACAAAATCGCAAAGGGATTATTGCAATAGATTTAATTAGGTGGGAAAAATGATGATTTTAAATGATTTGGAATATCAAACAACTAAGGAACGGGTTGCAGGTTTCCAACGAGCTTTAGTCATGTTAAATCAACCGAATAATGAGATCAAATCAAAGAACCATTGGTTATGGCAGTCAAATATTGATGGCCTTCATCAGTTGATTGCAGAATTTAATGAACAAATACAAGATTATGAAAAATTAATTAGCAGGGACAAAAATGAACCTTTGATTTTTGAAGTTAATTCCATTGAGGAATTGCCGTTGATATTAATTAAAGTGAGAATTGTGGCTGGAATAACACAAAAAGAATTAGCAGAAAAATTAGGAGTTTCTGAAGTGCAAATGCAGCGGTTTGAGGAGTGGGAATATCAAGAAGCTACTCTCAGCAAATTGCTAGAAGCCAGTAGGGTTTTGGGTATTTCGATTCAAAATAAAATTACCCTAGAAGTTTCTTCTATAACTAAAGTCGCTTAACTTGAGCAACTTAGAGGATTGGGGATAATTTCTGTATATCTCTTGATGGGCAAGGGTGATAGAAAATGTTATAGCCGCAATTTTTTGTAACCAGGTTTCAAGGGATTTGCTAGACAGGATAGGCTGAAGTCCATTCTATATCAAGGGTTGGGGAGCGCGATCGCCCTCTCGAACCAATTATTGAAACCCTTGACTAGATACAGCACCATCTGGGTTGTTTGTTAATGCAGTAGCCTTATCGTTACAATGAACGCAATTGAGCAGTTGGAGGGAAAAAATTTGTCAAAGCTCACTGGTAATCCTGTGAACCAGCGGGTGCTATTGCGTTTTACCCAATTGCGAAAGGCATTTGGCGGACAAACGGTTTTGGATGGAGTTGCGGGTGAACTGCATCCAGGTGAGGTGGTGTTGCTACAGGGAGCAAATGGTTCAGGGAAAACAACTCTGTTAAATGCTCTGACGGGAAACTTGGAACCAGATGCTGGGGAAATTGAGTTATTCACCAATGGGAAACCAGAAGTGTTTCACTTTCCGCTACAGTGGTGGCAAAGCTTCAACCCTTTAACTCGGTTTGCTCCGGAACAATTAGCTGGTTTGGGAGTTGGTAGGACTTGGCAGGATATCCGGCTGTTTCCGACGCTGACACTGTGGGAGAATATTGCTGTTGCTGAACCAGAACAGTTAGGCGAAAATCCAGTTTGGGCATTATTGCGCCGTGCTGAAGTCTGGAAACAGGAAGCCAACAACCGTCGCAATGCTCAAGCAAAGTTGGTGCAGTTAGGATTGGGGGGACGGGAAAAATCGTCGGCGGATAAGGTTTCTCTGGGGCAGTCGAAGCGGGTGGCGATCGCGCGAGCGGTGCAAGCAGGTGCTAAAATTCTGTTTCTGGATGAACCTCTCGCCGGGTTGGATGCGCCGGGAATTGCTGAGGTGATGCAATTCTTGGAATATTTGGTGCAGCAGGAACAGGTAACTTTGGTAATTGTGGAGCATATTTTCAATATTCCCCGCATTCTGGAGTTAGCCACTACTGTCTGGACATTGGCATCTGGGAAGTTGACGGTGGAATCAGCCGCAAAAGTTAAACATCCCGCTGCGGGGGGTTTTCCTGCTCCACCAGAAGCGAGTATTCTAGGATGGCTAAAGGAAATTGCTGGGGAAGAGGAAAAAATTGATCATCTTCAACTTCCCGGCGGTGCTATGCTATCCTTGGTCACAGGTTCCGGTTTGACACCGGGGGCAGTAATGTTAGAAGTGGAGGATTTGGTAGTTTATCGAGGTAAAAGATTGGTAATTGGTGCTATGACTGAAGATGGACAAGTAGGGGGTTTATCCTTTACTTTACGTCAGGGGGAGTTGGCAGTTTTGCAGGCTCCGAATGGTTGGGGGAAGACTACTTTGCTGGAGGCGATCGCTGGTTTAATTCCTCTTACCCGTGGCATAATTCGTTTCATGGGCAGACCGATTCACCAATTAGCTAGTTGGGAAAGGGTGCATTTAGGACTCTATTTTTTACAAGCACGGAATAATGTTTTTCCAAATTTGAAAGTAGAAGAAGCATTACAACTTGCACAGGTTCAAAATATTCCGTCTAGCATTCAGCATTTACTCAAAAGAAGAACATCAGATCTAAGTGGAGGAGAGCGACAAAGAGTTGCCATTACCTGCGTTCGAGAAAGCTCTGCCGCAGTCAAAATAATGGACGAGCCGTTTTCTGCTTTAGATCTTGCAGGACTGCAAATTCCTTGGCAGACAATAAAACCAAAAATAACAGAAACTTGCATTGTTGCTATTCCTAGTAATTTGGTGGAGAAAGGATTATGAAACGCAGTTCATTTTTACAATTATTTATTACCACAGCTTTAATTTCGATTACCTTTTCTTCCTGCTCTCTATTTGAAAATAAGCCTCAAAATAATAACGAAGTTAAAGTGGGAACAGTCCTAGGATTGTCAGGAGAAGGGGCTGTGTATGGACAAAAAATGAAACGGGGGTTTGAATTTGCTATCGATACAGCTAATACTTCTTCACCAACACCTCAGAAAAATCAAAAAATTAAACTAATTATAGAAGACTCTCAGTTTGATCCAGCCAAAGCTGTATCGGCATATCAAAAGCTAACTGGAGTTCAAGGAATCAAGATATTAGTTGGAGTTACTGGTAGTAAAAATGCCCTCCAAGTTTGTTCCGTTGCTAAGGCAGATAATGTAGTCATTATTGATGCTTTGAGTACCGCACCGAAAATTTCTGAAGACTGTGGTGATAATTATTTTCGAGTGATTGCTTCTGATGCTTTAGCAGGTAAGTATAATGTGGATTGGGCAATAGAAAGTGGTATGAAAAAACCTGCTATTGTTTACATAGAGGATGATTGGGGAACAAGTTATCTAAAAAGCACTTTGGATTATTTAAAAGAAAAGGGCTTTACTAATTTTCCTACTCATGGTGTTAAGGAAGGAGATAGGGATTTTAGGACTCAGATTCAAAAGCTGAAAGCCGAGTCACCTGATACAATTTTTCTCCTCGTTTATGCTAAAAGTGCCGCAGGTTTTATGCAGCAATTTCGACAAGTGGGGCTTAAAGCAACTATTTATGGTAGTGATAATTTAAGTTCTCCTGAATTTGTGGCGGCAGGAAAAGATGTTGTTGAAGGTGTCAGAGTCGCTTTACCAGCACCCACAGAAGGACAAAAGTTTAACCAGTTTTCTCAGGCTTATAAAGCTAAGTTTGGCGAAGAACCGGATGCTATTATCATCAAGTCTTATGATGCGATGAAAATTGCGCTTGATGGGATTGAAAAGTTTGGTAATGATCCGGTAAAAATAAAAGAGTATTTGAGTTATGATACCTTTCAATATCAGGGAGTTTCTGGAGATATTAAATTTGATAAAAATGGAGATTTAGTATCTCAGAAATATACTCGTTTGATTTATAAAAATGGCGCTGTCGTTACTTTTAAGTAAGATAACTAAAAATACATCATAAGGAGAATTAATTATGCCAAGCAATCAAGTTAGACCTAGACCTGAATTTTACGAAATTTTTGCTTCTGAAGAAATCGAAGAAATTATCTATTCTTTAGAAGCAAAAAAAGAAATTCCTTATAAATTTTGTTTTAAAGATCAAGGTGCTATAACTTGGGACAAATCTTATTTAGATCAGACAAAAAATGAAAATTTGCCCATACAAGAAGTTGTTGATTTATTAAGATTAAATTTTGAATACATTCATGAGTTAATTAGGGCTAAAAAAACAATTAACATTATTGATATTGGGCAGGGGAATTCTTACTCGGTTCAACATTTTATTACTCAACTCAGTAAAGTAGCTAATATTAAGTCATATACGGCTGTAGATATTAGTAGGGACATGATATATATTTCCGAAAGGAATATAAGAGAATGGTTTCCGCTAATTCAATTTCAAGGCTATAATTGCGACATAGAAAGCTCTGAATTTATCAATGTTTTAGAACCAGCTATCGAAAATAATGAGCAATCAGTAAATCTATTCTTATATTTAGGAGCAATGATTAGTATTAATGAAAATCGTTCTAAAATATTAGGTAACTTCAAAAAAATAATGAATCTAGGAGATTTGTTAATTCTAAGTAATTTTTTGGAGTTTTCAGATAATTTTACTCATATTTTAAGCTCTGCGAAATTTAAAAGATATAGTTGGATTGCAGAATTAATAGGTATTGGAGCATCTAATTGTAAAATCAATGCAGGACTGACTGATGATAGAAATATAAAATTTTCTAAAATTGAGATGAACAGAGATTACATAATTGAGTTTAATTTTGATGGCGAGACAAGAATTGTAAAATTAAGTCAAGGAGAAGAAGTGACCTTATGGAAATGTATCAGAACTACTATTCCTCAACTATTAAAAGATATAGACGTCTCAAAGTTAAAGCTAAGACAGTTAAGTACAGATAAAATTAAGCCTCATGTTTTGGTCATTTGTGAATCTTTACCAAATTAGTTTTAGAAAAATGGGTTTTGAGACAGAAACAAAGAAAATTTATTCTAGGTCTGTTAATATAGAAATGTAAAGCTAACAAACTAGAAAATCTGAAAATATCTGTTTAACTAAAATGAATGCCTTTACTCCTTCTGCGATCGCTCAGTTTAGAACCAAGGTTGATTCCCTACTTCGGCAAGATTTGGGAATGCCATCTGATAGGGCTGAAGGATTTACCCAATTTGCAGAAGCCTTGTTATTTGATAACCCAGATCAAGCTTTAGCCCAAATTGCTCAGAAAATGGAAAGTACAGGAATCCGCACAAAATGGAACAGGGTTCTCTGGGAAACTCGCTCTAAGTTTATTGCCGAATGGATTGCGCCTTACATTGTTGGCGCTCTCCTAGACTTGCTCTGCGGACATGGAGGTATTAGCGAATTCCTCTCTCATTATGGAATAGAGGTGACGTTAAGTGAAAGGGAGGGCATTTATCCCGAAGATTGGAAACTTCCTAATTTACCTTACATTTCTTTGTCTGATTTAATTGCAATGCCACCAGCACACTACTTTGATACAGTGGTATTGTCTACTGTTCTGCACCATGAGAGCGATCCTGAAGTCTTGCTTTCAGTTGCAGGTCGTTTGGCTAAACGAAGGATTATTATTGTAGAAAATTGCTTGGAATCAGACTATCCGCCCGATTTTCAACTTCTAATGGATATTTTCTTTAATCATTGCTTAAATTTAACTGATCTAGAATCTCCGGCTGTTCATCGATCGATAGAAGGCTGGCTATCTTCAGTTTCATCCTATGGAAAAATTTACCATATAGAAAGACGGGAAAATATCCCTGGCATTCCCCTTTCACACCAGTTAATTGTAATTGATGTCAATAGCTAACTTATGAAAGAAACTCAACAGTTACTTAGAAAAGATGATGAAAGGGATACCCTCAACTCCCTATTCAAACTTGCTGAAGGACTACAACAAGAGATAAAGCGGTATAAATATGAATCGGAAACATTATCACTATTATCTAGAAATATTAAAGAATTTAAGCGCCAATGCCAAGAGAGTTTACCAGAACTTTCTTATACAGACTGGCGCAATCTCTGGCGTGGTTATCGTTCCTTAGTTCACCAGAAAGCTAGTATCTTGAACGAACTCTCAAATTTTGCCCGCAGTTATCCTACGATGGAGGAGTTTTGGGCAGATACTGATGCTCAAGCACAAGGGATGAGCCATTATACCTTTTGGGATACTTACGAACACGGTAGGCGAAGACAACTGGAACAACTCTTGGCAAAAGCTTATGGTTCAGAGTCAGCATTACTCCTAAATACTGGAATGTCAGCCATTGCTGTTGTGGTTGAAATGCTCAAACTCCGTCCAGGCGCAAAGGTTTTGACTGGAGAACGCTGTTACTTTGAAACCAGCGACTATTTAGAACGCTACCTTGTCCCTAGAGGAATTGAGTTGGTGCGGGTTTCCGTAGACGAGCCAACAAAAATGGTAGAAACTATTACTAAAATTCAACCTGAATTAGCCATCTTTGAAACCGTAATCAATTTTCCTAGCGTTCCAGTTTTGTCCTGGTTCCCAAAATACCTATCTGCTTCCCCAGAAACATTTTTTTTAATTGACAACTCGGTACAAAGCCATCTGACACGGTGGTTTGAGATGATTGAATGTATTTATCACTCTCGTATTTTGGTAGTCGAGAGTGCAGGGAAATATTTGACCCATGAGTGTATGGCAGGAGTTGTTTATGGGTGTACTGAAACGGTAGAGAGGGCGCGAGATTTTGCACGGGCAACCGGACAGCAGTTACAGGAAAAAGCCTTTAACTATCTATGTGAAACAGAAATTGCACAGGTGAGTTGGCAGTTGGCACGACATTCTCGCAATGTTACAGTCTTTAAAGAGGAACTCAAGCCTTATCAGTCCTGTTTTGAGTTTATTCGCAGCCTAGATAGTGGCATAGTACAAGGACATGATGCAGCTAAAATATTTAATAATGGAGTTGGGGCGTTATTGTTTGTTTCCCTTCCCGTACCTACTATAGACGAGCCAATCACCTTGGCACAAAAGCATCGACGACTGCTCAATGACTGGTTTATGAGGGTGAAGGAATTAGAGTTGGATATTCAAGTGCGTTGTGGCTTTGGGTGGAACGAAACTGTTGCCCGTGTATATGAGTCAGAAAGATTAAATCAGGCCGATGCCCCCTCCTATCTCAGAGTCTCTGTGGGTATTGAACCCCTATCAGTAATTCGCTCTCTGGCTCAGGCATTAGGGGAGGCATCCCGTAATATTATGAGAGAAGATCCAAATTGAAGGATTGATGGGCAAATTCAAAAATTTTTGGTAAATCAGGAGAAACAAATGTTAAGCTATTACCCTCGTCAAACCGCTACTATCCCGTCTATTTTTACAGGGGTTGACAAAATCGAATATACCCCCGAAGGTATTGAGCAGGCTCAGGCTACCTTCAATGAGAAAGCTTTGTATCAGGCTATTGCAACTTTTGCTCAAGAGTGGTACAAAAAGAATCAGCGGGTAGCAAAGGTGCTGGATTTATGTTCTGCTACAGGCTTATGTGCTTGGCAAGTAGCTCAGGCAATCCCTGTTGACGAGGTAACTTTGGTAGATATTGACCGAAAATATCTAGAGGTAGGAGTCAAACATTTTGAGGAAGTTTCTCCAGTATTATGTTTTTGCGAAGATGCCGTTTATTTTAATAAACAACAAACTTACGATCTGATTTTGATGAATTCTGCCTATCATCATATAGAGAATGGAAAAAAAGTAGCTTTCTTAAAAAATGCAAGAAATTTATTAGCTAATGGTGGGGAAATTTTGATAGGAGATAATTTCTTGCCTAAATCTAGCACTGGCAACAGAGATGAGTTTCGCCAATCAGTAGTTTTATTTTATACCCATCTTTTAAAGGAGTTACAAAAGCGAAATGAACCTAGTGAAGCCATTAATGTTATTCGCAAAGCTGCCTTTAATTGTTGGCAAGGAATTGAAGAATATAAAGTTTCTTTTCCCGTTTTTAAAAATCACGCTATTCAGTCGAACTTGAGTATTCAGAAGGTTAACCAAGTCTGGATAGCAGAAGAAAATAAGCAAAATTATGCTTGTGGAGTATGGGGAAGTTTTGCAGCATCAATCTGTTCAATTTAAACAAATAAAATCTAAATGATCGATAAAAACCAAGCAACTGATAGTGAAAAATCAATTGATAAAAGATTGGCATCTCCAATCTCTCAGTTTCGCGATCTTCTTTTAAAACAAAAAGATCAGAAAGCTAGTTTGCATGAAACGCTTAAACTGCTCAACGAGGGTTCCAATTACGATAGTCATTTAACAATTGGTGGCGGCTTAGTTGGCACACGCTCCACTGATAAAATTATTTGGGCAACGGTTGAGCTTGATAGTGATAAAGACAAGGAAAATGAAAAAAAAAGCGACAGAATGTGTCCTGTTGCCATGCACACGGAACAGTGGGAGTCAGTCTGGCAGTTTAATGAAATTGCGTTTAGAAAGCCCGATCAATCTACGACAGATCAAAAAGATCCTTGGAAAGAGTTTATTGATCAGAAAAAAATGTTACCTCTTTCTATTGTCATAGATCGTTGCTTAAATATTAACAAAAAAGAGGGTATAAAACCTATTTTGGCTGAGTATTTTATCGTTGTTTTGCCCGAATGCCTGAGTACCAAAGTAGATCTACTAATAAAGTATGGAAAATTATACCAAAATGGTAGAGCTGCTATTTTATTGCCCAAAAAACAAAATGGGAATCAAAAGCTTACTTATTTTCTATGCTATAAAGATATTGAAAAAAATAATGATAACGAAAAAAATGTTGATGAATTATGTTATGAATATGACAATGAATGTGAAAATTATTCATTTATGAACTTTGT
This sequence comes from uncultured cyanobacterium, assembly GCA_936920195.1. Lineage (GTDB taxonomy): Bacteria > Cyanobacteriota > Cyanobacteriia > Cyanobacteriales > FACHB-T130 > CAKZHE01. The sequence goes on from CAKZHE010000147.1 coordinate 11,376, forward strand.
AAATTGGATTAGAGATGATTATAACAGGAGTGAAGAATTAGAAATAAAAGAAAAGGTAGGCATTTATGTAGGATACTGTTTTAGTGATTATAAAGATGCTAGACTTTGGGCGGCTTTTAGCACTCAAGCTGATGAAAGTGATATTCAAGCTGTAGAATCACTTCTGTATAAAGTTCATCAAGAACAAACAATTAGATTAATGAGGGATACCATCAAAAAAATACAAATTGAACGCCTATGGTCGGATGAAAGAAAAAACTGGTTTTCTGAGCAAAGTGGAGATGAATTAATGCCTCACAGCCTAAAAGAACACGATGAAGCTAATTATCAAAAAACTCAAGATACAGTTCAAGAACTTCTCCAGGAATATTTAGACAATAAGGTTCCTAAGAATTGGTTAGAACGTCTACAGTTTCAAAGAATATATGAAACTTTAAAAGGTATTTGTGGTTGTAAATCTATTACTCAAGGCAATAGTTCCCACAATATAGGTTTAAACTCTTTATTTTTAATTGCAGCATTTGCTCTAGGACAAAAAATTGATAAAAATCAATTTGACGAAAAAGTAACAAAGACAGAAAATTCTAACTATCGAGAATTTTTGTCAGACGAAAGTTATGTCACTTCAAAAATTTCAAATATTGATGGAAGAGAAGCTCTAAAAGCATTTTTTATACTAATTGAATCTCTATCTTTTAGTGATGATGGTGGTCAATTCATTCTAACCAAGATAGACTTTAGTAAAAATTTCCTTAAATTTTATTTTGATTTACCATATAATAAGCCCAAGAATGGTAGTGGTCGAAGTTTAAAAGATACGATATTAACAGGGAACGGCGGTGTAGTAACCAAAAATTTTCTGGATTTTAAAAACAGAATACAAAAGATCACATCAGGAGATTTAGTTTACATAGAGAGTAGATGTATCGTTAATTTTCGTCCTTTGAGTGATACTAAACCTGAAATAACAGTTTTAGAAATTATTCCAATTAAAAGTTAAAAGTATCTAATTAAATGGGACAAAATAACCTATGAATATTATCATAGTAGATAATGAAGTTGATAGAACCAAGAAAATTGCAGAATCTTTTTCTGAAATAAATCAGCAAGAAGTTTATTATTTTTCATTAAATAAATTGTATAAAAAACGTCAATTTGGTGATAGCATTAATTGGCTAGAGCCAGAAGAAGGCATAGAAGACATTAGAACAGAAATTTTGATTGCTGTTGTCCATGATAATGATTCAAGTTCATGGGAAACACTTTGCGAACAACTAAAAGAATTATCAAAATCTACATTCGTAGTTCGATATTCTGGACAATATCAAGATAAACTGCGAAAATCAAATCAAGAATGGATTAGCCGTTCAGTTACTATAAATGAACCTTTAACATCACAAGAGGCAAGAGGCATTTTAAACTATTTTCAGTGCCAGAAACGCTGCAAAGAGAAATGCCAAATCCCAGCGATACTTGATCCATCAAAACAAAAATCGAAATTTATTTTATCAGCTTTAGCAATTCTTTGTCAAGGTTACTTAGCGGTTCATCCTGAAACTGAACTTTATCAGCAATTAAACAATTTACTTGGAGATGTCAGCCAAAAAACTAAAACAACGGAAAATCCTGAGTGGTGGCAACAATCTTTTGCTAGCGAAGATAAAACTACACTTACTGAAAAAATCACAGGAGAATGGGAACCGGAAGCATTACCTCAAACTGTCTCAAAATTACTTGATGCAATTGAGGGTAATGAATCTATTACTGATGTAAAGATGGTAGAAGCAGCGTATAAAGCGATCGCCGCTCGCCTCACCTCAATCTAAACACCTTGTTTACTTCACTTTAACCAATAACAACCATGAAACTAGAAGATTACTTTACCTTTTTAAGTCCCGATGATATTCGACTCAAAGGAACAAGAGTGGGAATTGAAACAATTTTGTATGAATATATCTATCGCCACCAATCTCCCGAAACAATCGCTAATACTTATATCAATCTATCTCTAGAACAAATTTATGCTACCATTCTGTACTTCTTACACAACCAAGAGTCAGTAACCCAATATATGACAGATTGGTTAAACTACTGTCAAGAATCAGAAAAGCAGCAACTTGAAAATCCACCAGACCATATTACTCGCCTTCGCCAACTCAAAGCACAACGAGAGGTGATAGCATTGTGAATATTCAGTACATTCTGGATGAAAACTTACCCCCACTTTATCAACAACAGTTAAGGCGATATCTCCCGGAATTAACAGTTTTAATGATAGGAGAACCTAATACCCCACTAAAAGGAACATTAGACCCAGAAATTTTGCTTTGGTGCGAACAGCATAACTTTATTCTTGTCACCAACAATCGTCGTTCTATGCCCGTTCACCTAACCGAACATTTAACACAAAATCGTCTTATTCCCGGTATCTTTGTGCTGCGTAAAAAATTTACTATTGGAGAAATTATCAACGATCTGGTTTTCATCGCCCAAGCAGGCGAACAATGCGACTATCAAAATCGGATTACTCACATTCCTTTATAGAAGTTACTCAATAATCGAGTTGAGGTTGTTGATCAGTATATCGCTAGTCAAAATTAATGAAAACCGACAAAATCTTTTACACCCTATTTCAAATCTTCCCCGAACTCCTATTTCAACTTCTCAACCAACCCCCCGCTCTCGCCCAAAACTATCAATTCCAATCCGTCGAAATCAAAGAACTAGCCTTTCGACTTGATGGCATATTCCTCCCCAACTCACCCGATTTAGATTACCCCGTCTACTTTCTGGAAGTCCAATTTCAAAAAGACCCCGAATTTTATTGGCGCTTCTTCACCGAAATCTTCCTTTACCTCAACCAATATAAACCCTTACGTCCCTGGTACGCCATCGTCATCTGGGCAAAAGAAAGCTTTGACGATGGTTTGCCCCTACCCTATCAACAACTACTGGTCAGCCAACACATTCAACGGATATACTTAGATCGAATCACCCCTCAAACCTCCAACTCTCTCGGTTTGCAGATCGTCCAATTTATCATTACCCCAGAACCACAAGCCACCCAACAAGTACCATCCTTACTCAAGAGAGCTAAACAACAAGTAACCGATGCGGCGATTCAGCAAAATGTCGTCGAATTAATTGAAAAAATTATCGTTTATAAATTTCCTCAAAAAAGTCGTCAGGAGTTAGAAGCCATGTTCAGTTTAACCGAATGGAAACAAACTAGATTTTATCAAGAAGCCAAGGAAGAAGGCAAGCTGGAAGGCGAACAGAAAGGCAGACTAGAAGGCGAACAAAAAGGCAGACTAGAAGGCGAACAGAAAGGAAAGCTAGAAGGGGAATTAGAAGGAAAATTAAAGACTGTTCCCCTTCTCTTAAAGCTGGGATTAACCCCTGAACAAATTGCTGAAGAACTAAAAATCGATATTGAGAAAATTCAGCAATTTATCGCCAGCCAGAATAATTAATATCGTAGAACTTACCAAAGGTGATCGCTCATGCCAAATCAAGAATATCTCTGGTTTCCCCAAATCCCTTCTCCAGATTCCACAGGTTCACCTGACCCTGTTTCTCTCGCATTGCGTGCCTTCTGTAATTTGTTTTGGAATGACTCTCACATTGTCGAGTCTCCCCTCACCTCCCTCAATCTACCGCAACTGTTAAAAGCTATCCAGGAACAGAAACAGCCAATTTGCGTAATAGGAACTTTCTCAGATCAAGGGCAAGCTAGCCGTCATTCTTGGGAGCAATTAGGACTTGATTTATTCGATCTCCCCTGGCACAGTCCTGATAAAGTCTTCAAATACATCCCTTTGCTGCAACTCTCCAAGCACTTCCAAGACTTACAGAATTGCCTCCTGGTATCTAATGAAAATAATCTAGCCCATACAGAGGCATGGGAACAACTAAAGTGGGCAAAATGCCATCAATTCGCCAGGAGCATTCAAACCGCTGTCGGGCATGGGAATAGAGACGAATTTCAAAATCCTAGAATGACCTGGGAGAGGATTTGCTCCGATATTAATCGCATATACCAAAGCTACTCAGATTGTCCTTGCGGCGATCGCTGCGGCTTACAATACCGTATTCAAGACTTACTCAAACAGTCCGACGTAAACGAGCAAAAACGGTTAAAACTAGCTCAACAAGTGGCTGCCTTAGATTGCCGTACCTACCGATTGGCTCCAACTCAATATTTCGTTTTACCTAACAAACAGGAAATACCTAAATTTAAGAAAATAATTATCCTTGAAAATAACGATCAGTTTCGTCAATCCTTACAAGAAGCACTTCAAATATTTCTTGATAAAAATGGCAAAATCATCCTAGCAGATCCTAAAAAATCGCAGGAACTATTTCGCCTGTGTGATGACAGTGGCAAAGATTTGATTGCTCATTACATCAATAAAGAGCAGATAGAATCAATAGCCCCAGGTGAAATTTTAACCTGCTTTGACTTGGATTTAGGACGCGATAATATCCCGGAATCTGGAATGAAAGATTTCATGGGAGATATCTTCGGCGGACATTGGGTGATGTATGGCACAGCATCTCAATATCCCAACGTACCGCGATTGATTATTACCGGATTCCGCTCCGAAGATTTATTAGGATACACTGCTGGCGGTTGTGCTTATCTCCTCAAACCCTTTACCGAAAAAACCCTAAAAGCCCAAGTCATACAAGCATCGGTGTTGCATCGGGTAAAGTGGCTTTGTCCGCAGGTAATTCAAGACGACTACTCCAAACTACTTGAGAAAACAACCTTTGATAAATTTCACGCATTCCTCGACAATTGGTTAGATCAAAAACGAATTGAACTCGAAATTATCCAGAACTGTAATAGAAATGCGATCGCCGAAAGCGACCTAATTATAGTCGATCTGTTCACCAACCAGGGAACACATACTCTCAATCTCTTAAAAGCGATCGCCAAGATCCGCTATTACAACAACAATACCTGCTTATTGGTTGTCCTGCCATCTACTGAAAATGTTGAAAACACAGTCTCGGATTACTACCGCAAACTTCCCCTCGCTTTGCGAGATGGTTCAGATGCCATCATTAAAAAACCGATGTGGTTGGTAAATAATGGACATTCTAACCCTGAAGATGCACTCGGAAACCTAATTATTAAACAATTGCAGCGTCTTAATGAGTACGATGTCAAGTATCAAATCATAGTTCCAGTTGCTGCTATTGTGGGACGGTATGACAACGACTTTATTTACAAGGTTAAGTCTTCAGAAAGTCAACCCTCTAAAGATGCAGATAAGTTATACGCTCCCCTCATTCCGCTTCTAGTAAATGCTTATGGACTTTCTGCTAATTTGGGAGATATAGCTAAACTAGGGGACAGATTAAAGCAAGATTTGCAAGAAAAGATTAGAGAAGAATGGCAAGGAGAAAGAAACGATGGTATCAATGCTGTATCTTCTGTGACCGATCGGTTTATAGAAGTAATTTTGGATAAATCAATTCAAGAACACCTAACTTTAGAAGCTTGGTTGCGTGCCAGTGTAGATCGTAAGGTTAATAATAAGTTTAAAGATATTAATACAATTACCCAACCCTTGACCAAGGTATTCGGAGGAGCAACCCGTTACGAATTCAGTGTTCGGGGGAGTTGGTACAAAGGAGCAAATCAAATAGATGATCTACTAATCGTAATTGAATTTTGTGCCAAATCTTCGCTCATTGCCAGAAAATTTATAGAAACTACTGTTGTTCGCTATCTTCGTGAGATTGCAGGTGAAGATTGCGTTCTCGTTCAAGAAATTCCCATTCGCGGGTACTTGTTGTAATGGAGAAATCAAAAACTGGAATTATCTTAGCTGACAGATCTGAACTAAAAACAGTAGTTGCCTTAGCTGACGGCTCTGAAGCTATACCTGCCTTAGCAACTGTCCAAGTTCTATCTACCTTATTTGACATCGAAAAACGGGTACTGACAGATCAATATATACAGACTGCTAGCGAATTACCCAGAGAATCATTGCTGCTGCTGGCAGAAAATCAGATCGGAAAACTTCCCCTACTGCGTAAGCACAACTTTGCAGGTGCCGCAGTCATTCTATCGTCACTGCCACTTGCATCCTTGCTCAAAAAACACCACTATATTCTAAAATATGGAACAAGCTCTACCGAAGTTTGGCAGTCTCCCTGGCAACTTAACGATTTATTATCCAAACTAACCAAACTAAAACCACTCAGCCCAGGAAACCTTAACCTACTCAAACAAGAAATGCAAGCAGCTAGTGAAAAAGTAGACCGAGAATTGGAATCTGTTTTGATTCAAATAGAAAATCTGAATTCCCAAAATCCAGACTTACCCAATCAACTCAACCATATCCAACAAACAGTAGAAAATCTTTTTTCTAAAACTCCCTTAGCCCGTCATGTATTGATTGAACTGGAAGGACATAGTACAGCCACAATCCAGAATCATTTTCGGACACTGATGAATGACATTGTTACTTATTCTAATAACCTGTCTAAACAGAAGATCTTGCTCAACCAAGTGTTAGCTGAGTGGCAAAAACAGGTTCAATCTCAAGCCGAAGATATTGAAGCATTTCTCAATCCTTGAAAAAGCAATATGTCTAAGAATAAATTGTTAATATTAGACGACGAAAATAACGATTTAGCACTGCATAAATTCTTCTTAGAGCAAGCAGGCTTTGAAGGCATTTGCACTAATTCTAGTGAAGAAGCAGTTGAAATAGCTCTGACAAATCTTGATATTAAAATAATTTTAGTTGATGAAATTTTATGGGCAGAAGGGGCAGAAAATCGTCAAACTCAAGATTGGCAAGGAGAAGATGTTAGAGCAGAGATTCGCAAGCAAAGAAATGATGTTCGCTTTATAATCATCACAAGTAAAGCCGAAATAAGAGCTAAAGAAGCAGCAAATACGGGAGATATTAGTCGTATTCTTCAGGTTTGGAATGAAATAGATACTCAACTGAGAAGAGAACCACAAGTTGCTGGAGTTTTCCACAAACAGCGCCTTCGCAATCCCAGCCAACAGAGAGATGAATATGATTTTCTGATTAAATTAATTAAAGAACTACTGCAAGACAAACGTTCCTTAGCTAATTCTCAAATTAAAACTCTAGAATTACCATCTTTATTCATTGGAGTAGGCGTTCCTGCTGATTTACTTAATGAAATTGACGATCGAGGAAACCTCAGACTTTTTAAATATAAAACAGTTCGTAATTATTTAAAAGATCAAGCTCAAGGCTACAAACCTTCAGAAGCTGAAATAGATCGTCAAGTCAGAAAACTGCAAAAAGAATTTCAGAATCCTACTCAAAGAAATATTGAGAAAAAACTATTTTTTGTTAAACCAGGAGAAAATCTTTCTAAACGTCAAGAACTTAAAAAGAAAATACCGGGCAAAAAAAAGCATCAACCGATCATCAAACTAGGGACACGCCCCTTTGAAATTTTAGAATGGCTAGCATGGAAAGCAGAGTCTCGCCAAACTCCCCCTACAATCAATGGAGAAGAATTTTTATATGATATACAGGGAAAGCCCCGCCCCCCTTCTGGACAAGGTAGGACTTCCATAAGTGTCTTGAAAAAAGAACAAGGGCAAGCAAGTATGGAATTTATAAACACTAACCCAAGAAAATTTCACAGCCTAACTGTTGCGCTTAACCATTTGTATAGCAAGCTAATCGAAGCCAATATCGGATTTGATTCACGACAACAGTTGTTAAGATGCTACGATGGTGAAACTAAATACGAGACAATGTTTGAGACGGGCATTGTTCTTTATGGGTTAACTTCCGAAGAATAGATTGAGAAAGGCTCCCACCTCCCCACTGGTGAATATCAATGCAACTAACTGCATTTGAGATACACTATGTCTGGCTCTTTGACCAACTGGGGCGAAGCCCAAATTCTCAACCATTTATTTGGCGGTGTTTCCTGGACTCCCCTTAGCACCCTGTACTTCGGTTATATGGTGGGGCAGGCTCAGGAAACTGGCCCAGGCGCGGAACCAAATAGCGGGGGCTATGTCCGCAAAGGGATTGCCAACAACATCACTAATTTCCCTGCCACCGCGAACCAAATCAAAACCCACGCCACCGCGATTAATTTTGATAAAGCCGCCACCAATCACGGGAACGTAGTCGCGATTGGTGTCTGGGACAGCCCATCTCAAGGAAATTTAATCGCCTTTTGGACGCTGCCAGCCTAGGCTGTTGACTTTGTGCCTTTTTGAGTGATATTATTCATACAATAAATACGTCGCTTTTTCGGTGATGAGGT
>CAKZHE010000148.1 GCA_936920195.1 uncultured cyanobacterium
AATCTCCGAGATCCTATTTGCTAGCGCAAACGCTCCGCGAACGCTACACTGCGTTTCGCTCAGGATGACAATAAGTCTTTGCGTAAGTCCTGGCTATGCTAACAAGCTGGACAAACCACTTCCTCTAAGGCCATCAGAGTTTCTACATCTTTGGCATTTATTGGTTTAGAAAAGAAATAACCTTGTCCATACTCGCATTGCAAATTTTTCAATAGAGCTAATTGTTCTACTGTTTCTATTCCTTCAGCAGTGACAGCAATTTCTAATTGATGAGCCAGAGTTACTATCGCTTGGACAATCTGCATATTGCGGTCATCAACACCAATTCTGCTGATGAAAGAACGGTCAATTTTCAAAGTATTAATCGGGAAATTATGGAGATAGCTCAAAGAAGAATATCCCGTACCAAAGTCGTCAATACACAATTGAATATGGCGCTGTCTCAGTTGCAAAAGTGTATTAGTGACAAAGGCATCATTTGCCATAATCGCACTTTCAGTTATTTCTAGTTTTAAGTTTCTAGGATCGATGCCAGTTTCCTCAATAATCTGGTCAATATGTTTGAGTAAATCTGGCTGAGAAAACTGCTTGCTTGAAAGATTAATATTGATAGTTAGCGGACGATTAATGGTGAATTGCTGCTGCCAAATACTTACTTGCTGGCAAGCTTGCTGAAATACCCAATAGTCCATCGGTACAATTAAACCAGTTTCCTCTGCCACAGGAATAAACTCGGAGGGATAAATTAAACCCCGTTCTGGATGTTGCCACCGCACTAAGGCTTCAAATCCAGTAATTCGATCGGTTTGTAGTGAAACAATTGGTTGGTAATGAACGATCAATTCTTGCCGTTCAATGGCTCGCCGCAAATCAGATTCCATTTGCAAGCGCTCCACCGCACAGTCGTGCATGACTTTATCAAAGACTGTATGTTGGGCTTTGCCGTGGAGTTTAGCGCGATACATGGCGGTATCGGCATCCCGCAATAGATCCCCAGACCAATCATAATCTAGGGTGCTAGAAACGATCCCAATACTAGCAGTAATAAAGACTTCGTGTTCTTCTAAATGGAAGGGAAATTTTAGGTCTTTATGAATGCGTTCGGCAACATTGGTAGCGGTATTAATATCTTTGATACCATCGAGCAAAATCGTGAATTCGTCCCCTCCTAAACGGGCGACAGTATCTTCAACTCGCAAGCAACTTTCGATGCGGCGAGCAAATTCAATTAATAGGCGATCGCCTGCAATATGACCTAAACTATCGTTAACGGTTTTGAAGCGGTCTAGGTCAATGAATAGAACGGCAAATAAGTAATCTTTGTGCCGCTTGGTGCGAGCGATCGCTTGTCCCAACCTGTCCATAAATAGGGCGCGATTCGGCAAGCCAGTTAGTCCATCGTGAAAAGCATTGTGAATTAATTGTTCTTCGGTTAATTTGCGGTCGGTGATATCAGTTTGGATGCCAATGAAGTGAGTAATTCGCCCCGCATTATTAACTACTGGAGAAATTCGCAATTCGTTCCAAAATAGATTGCCATCTTTGCGATAGTTTCTCAATATCACGCTACAATCTTTGCCGTGTTGAATCGCCTCTCGCAATTCCTTTAACGTTGTTTGATCTCGGTCTTTCCCTTGCAAAATGCGACAATTTTTCCCTAGGGCTTCTGCGGCGGAATAGCCTGTCATTTGCTCGAAACCTGGGTTGACATAAACAATGGGATTTTCGGGATTTTCAGCATCAGTAATTACGATGCCGTTACTGCTGGCGGCGATCGCTCTTTCTAACAACCGCAACCGTTCTTCCTGTTGCTTGCGTTGAGTAACATCTCGCTGGACTGTGGCTAAACAGATTGGTTCATTGCTGTTAGCATCCCTAACCACAAAACAACTTCTATATACGTCTATTAGTTTACCTGTTTGGAAATGACGCAACTGGCTTTCACTTTCGCAATGCCCTTCATTGATGATTTTGGGCAAGGTAGTTTGGTAAAATTCATTGCTCGCCGACTCTGGCAAATATTCACTAATTGGTTTAGCCAGGGCTACTTCTAAACTTTCCAATCCTACTAAATTTCTACCCGCTTCATTCACATAAATGATTTCCCCCTCCAGCGAAAACATGGCAATAAAATCGCTGCTGTTTTCCACCAGGGCGAAGAATTTCTGTTTTTCCTCTTCAGTTTGCTTGCGTTCCGTAATATCTCGGCGCACCCCGACATAATGGCTAACGATCCCATCGGAATTGATTGCGGGTGAAATAGTTACTTCTTGATAAGATAAAGAACCATCTTTGCGCTGACAAGTTAAGGAGTCACTCCAAACTTTGCCAGAAGAAATAGTTTCCCACAGATTTTGATAGAAGGTTTGGTTACTGCGATCGCACTGGGAACTACCTTGATAGTATGGATGATCGTATTCATCATTGCAACTGAGTAAAGAAACTGGAGTTTTCCCCAAAGATTCCGCGCTAGTATATCCCGTCATTTTTTCAAAGGCTGGATTGACATATTCTAGCCGCCCAGAGGCATTCATAATTTCGATAGCTTCCCCAGCGTGTTCTACTGCGGCGGCGAGCAAAGTGTTCATTCTCTGGGTTTGATTGCGCTCGGTGACATCAGTTAATACCGAGAGAAAAGCCCGTTGGCCTTCATAATCAATTTCCCGCATGGATAGCATCACATCAAATACTGTGCCGCCACTTTTCTGCAAGCGCAATTCATAGTTGTTCAAATACCCTTTTTTGAGCAATTCGCTAAATATGCGATTGCGGTCTTGGTAGTCGTCATAAAAATCCAATAATATTCTTTTTAAGCTGATTCCATCATTGATTTCAAAAAAAGGCACGACTAATTTATTGCTAAATAGCACTTGATTGTTTTGAAAATTAGTAATGACTATGGGGAGGGGAATGGCTTCTAAAATCGCTTCAAATCTTGCTTTACTAAGACTTAATTCAACTAAGGCTTCCTCCCGTTTAACAATTTCTTCGAGCAAATTTATCCTGGTTTCTTCCAGTTCTACATGGCAACTATAAAGAGTCATTTCCTGGCGATCGCACTTCTCTAATGCTCTTTGATTTTGCCGGAATTGCTCCACTAGCCTCTGATAATAAAAAATCCCGACTCCCAGCAAAACATAACCCCCAGTCAAACCAGCTAGCTGTTCTAAATTAGTTCTAGAAATGGTATTTTGGAAGACAAAATACTGAATGATACTGCTAAACTGACCGATTAACTCCTGGAGACTATAGAGGATAACCAGGGCAAACCCTGCCCACAGGTAAAAAACTCCCCGTTTTTCTGGCATCTGCTCTTTTTTGCCGATCAACCATAAATAGCTCAGGATTATGGCTGTCAGGGAGATTCTTAAGCCGTCTAACAGTGCATCATTCATAGTTTTATCGAAAAAAAGCTGTTAAATTTCCAATAATTCTTATAAAAAATTCATATTTAAAATCAATGTACACATATATTGAATTTAAAACAAGCCCGATTGGTAATTTTAAAGGGAACAGGCAACGAGTAACAGTGGAGTTTACCAGTCAAATACAGACTTGGTGGCCTGTTCGTTTCCTATTCCCTATTCCCCATTTCCCAGTTAAATCAGGTGTTATTCCCTTACTTGGGAACAGCATTTGTTAATACTTCATGACCATTAGGAGTGACCAAAACATCATCTTCAATCCGGATGCCGATGCCGCGCCAACAATCAGCAATGGGCGGTTGGCCTTCAGCAGGCTGAATGTGGGGAGCAATATAAATTCCCGGTTCGACAGTCAGAACTTGTCCTGGGTATAGAGTTTGCCAAGCCTCTTCTCCACACTTATAGATGCCAGCATCATGAACATCTAAACCAAGCCAGTGGCCTGTTTTGTGCATATAAAAAGGCTTGTATTTCTCCTCTTTAATTAGTTCCTCTAGGTTGCCAGCCAAGAGTCCCAAAGCAACTAGACCCTCCGTCAATACCCGCACAGCGGTATCATGAATTTGGTTCCAAGGATTGCCCGGTTGAACTTGCGCGATCGCTTGGACTTGGGCTTCTAGAACCAAATCGTAGAGAATCTTTTGCTCCGGACTAAACTTCCCACTGACCGGAAAAGTCCGAGTAATATCCGCATTGTAATAGCCATAGCTGCAACCCGCATCAATTAGCAATAAATCGCCATCTTGGATTTGGCTCTGATTCTCAATATAATGCAGAATGCAAGCATTGGCTCCAGAAGCAACAATGGACGGGTAAGCCGGTCCCAGGCTCCCCCGCAGCCGAAAAATATGTTCTATTTCCGCTTGCACTTGATATTCATACCGCCCCGGTTGGGCAAATTCTAGAGCGTGCTGGTGCGCCTCTACAGAGATGGTAACGGCTTGGCGGATTAAATCTAACTCAGCCGGACTTTTCACCAGCCGCAGAGCCGAGAGAATAGGCGTATAGTCTTCAATCGCAACCGGACCGCTACCCCGCTTCGGATAACCCGCCATCAACCGCTGCCAGTGCCAAAGGACAATTTCATCAAAAGAGCGATCGCGCCCCAAATGATAATAAATCCTATCAGCCTTTTCCAAATACTTGGGCAACTTCTCATGCAATTCCGCAATCGGATAAACTTCATCCGCCCCAAACCGGTCTTTGGCAGCATCTACCCCCACCCGATAGCCGCTCCAGACTTCCTTTTCCCAGTCCTTCGGTTGCACAAACAACACAAATCGGTGTTCTTCGTGGTGAGGTGCTAAAACTGCCACCGCCTCCGGTTCATTAAACCCCGTCAAGTAAAAAAAGTTGCTATCCTGCCGAAAAGCGTACTCCACATCATTGTGCATCACAGCCGTTGGCGCACTTCTAAAGATCGCAGTTCCCCTACCAATCTTAGACATCAACAGTTCCCGGCGCTGGCGGTATTCGGCGTGCATTCTGGTCTTCCTAATATTTTGGATGTTTTTCCCAAATTATAGAATGTCCCATCATCCCACCACCCCACCACCCCATCTCCCCATCTCCCCATCTCCCCATCTCCCCATCTCCCCATCTCCCCATCTCCATCAGGGCATCCATTCCACCACAATCCCCACTCGGCTATCTTGGGCTTGAATAGAATTTTGTTGTTGAATATCCGTTGATAGCCGCAGATAGGGAGTAATGGCATAACCAAAAGACAAGGTAGTTAAACCCACTTCCTGGGCTGAACCAGGAGAAACCCAACTTTGAGTCAAAGCAATATCTCCCCCGCCCCCCCGCGATGGCACTAATAACAATCTCGCACCGACATTTACTCCATCGGTAGAATAGAGATTCGTTTCCAAATGTCGATAGCCTAGAACTGGAGCCACATTGATATAGCCTCCCAAGGGCAGCAAATAATACCGTAAATCTGCCCCATAACCTTTGCGCTTGCCATCAAAAGTACCTTGATAGTCAGCACTAACCGTCATCCCAGTCCGACCAATAAATACATCTTCTGCCCCAGCATTCCAACCCGGTGCTTGCCCAGCCGAAGGAAACTGAGAATAGCCCAAGCGCAACCGAGTCCGAAAACTGGGATCTCGATCAATATCTTCTAAGACATTTGGTACTTCCTGCAACCAGCGCTGCAAAACTGGACTACCTTCAATAATTTCTGGTTTAATATCAATACCTGATGTTTCTGGCGGCGTTTCGCCGTTAGCAGCCCAAGGTAGGCAGGCAAAGAATATCGGCAAGCAATATTTGATAATTCGGGTTGGGAAGTGAATCAATCTAAATCTCCAGGGTTAATTTTTTTGATTTATCATTTTAAATCTAGATATAATGAGGCGCGATGTCAATCTGTCGCCACTGTCTTGAATGTCAAGGGCGAAGCTTTTGGATATTATGAAAACAGGACTTACGCAACACCTCTATTAGTAGGGTGTGTTAGCGCAGCGTAACGCACCATAAATGCTATATGCAGATCAACTGCGTAAGTCCTGGAAAATATTATGACACCACGAAGACACAAAGAATCGAGCATCTGTAGGGGCAAAGCATTCCCCCTGAATAAAAGTCAGATGCTCCCTGCCAACGGCCCTGAGAGTGTCAAAAAAAGCTTAAGATTTAGCATACTATTGGTATAAATGCTAGCGTAGAAATCAGATAGCAATCCGGATTAATTTCACTTTTTCCGCTTTGTCGATCGAGTCTACCGTTAGGTATAGAGACGGAGATTATTTCGCGAAAGAAAAGACAAGATCGCCAATTCCCAAACAATTTTCACCAATTTTTTTATGAAAACTAATCGTTCCCAACCCTCTCGAAGACAGCGCCAATTTTGGCAGCTAGCCGCCTCCACTGCGGCCTGCCTAGGAATAGCAGGTAGCATCCATCCTGCCAGCGCTGCTCAATTCAATTCCACCACATCTAATCCAAATTTGATTGCCGCTCAAGTTCAAACACCTCCAAAAGCCGCCACCAAGCCGCAACCAGCGATTAACTTTCCTACTAAAACCAAAATTAAATCCATTCAAGTAGTCAAAACAGATCTAGGCGTTTGGATAGTTTTTCTGCTCATTGGTGGAGCAGTGATTATGATGCCAGCCTTCTTTGGCGGCTTAGTCATCATTGGTTCGCGGGAAGTGGGCATCGTCGAGAAAAAATTCTCCTGGTCGGGACGAGCTTTACCCGCAGGCAGACTGCTCGCCCTGGAAGGGGAAGCTGGATTGCAAGCTGATACTCTTGCCCCTGGTTGGCATTGGTTCTACTGGCCTTGGCAATTTAGCGTCCGCAAGGAACCTGCAATTATGGTTCCCCAAGGCGAAATAGCCCTGATTGTGGCAGCCGATGGCGATTCCGTTTCTCCTGGCAGAATTTTAGGCAAAGTTGTCCCCTGCGACAACTTTCAGGATGCCCGTAAATTCCTGACTTCTGGGGGAGAAAAAGGCCGTCAAATGGGATTTCTGACGGCGGGGACTTACCGGATTAATACTGGTTTGTTTAAAGTAATTACGGCGGCGAATGCGGCACAGCAGGGCATGAGTCCGGAACAATTGCAGGTGTATAGCATTTCTGCTAACCAAGTCGGGATTGTCACTACCCTAGATGGAACACCTATGCCGACGGGGGAAATTGCTGGTCCAATTGTGCCGGGACATGATAATTTCCAAAGTGGGCAAAAATTTGTTGATAACGGCGGCGAGCGAGGTTTGCAAGAACAGGTGTTGCTTTCTGGTTCTTGGAACCTCAATCCTTGGTTGGTACAAGTGGAGCAAGTGCCAATGACGGAAGTTCCCATCGGTTATGTGGGCGTAGTGATTTCCTATGTGGGCAAGGAACACCAAGATGTCAGCGGCGCAGCCTTTACCCACGGGGATTTAGTTCGTCCTGGTCATAAGGGGGTGTGGACAGAGCCGCTGTATCCCGGCAAACATCCTTTGAATACTCGGATTATGAAGGTGGAGTTGGTGCCGACGACGAATATTGTTTTAAATTGGTCGGTACGGACAGAACGGCACAATTATGATGCCAAGTTAGCTTCTTTGACGGTGTTATCCCGCGATGGTTTTGCCTTTCCTTTGGAAATTTCCCAAATTATCCACGTTGGGGCTTTGGATGCACCGAAGGTCATATCCCGCGTGGGAGCAATGCAGAATTTAGTTGACCACGTTTTGGAACCGACGATTGGCAACTATTTCCGCAACTCTGCCCAAGATTATACGGTACTGGACTTTTTGACGGCTCGGAGCGAACGGCAAACGGAGGCTTCGGAGTATATCAAGACAGCTTTGCGGAGTTATGATGTCCAGGCGATTGATACGTTGATTGGGGATATTCAACCACCGGAACTGTTGATGAAAACCCAAACTGACCGGAAGATTGCCCAGGAAGAACAGAAAACCTACGAAGTGCAGAAGATGGCGCAAACCCAGCGTCAACAGTTGGTACGGGAGACGGCGCTGGCAGAAATTCAACAGGAAATGGTGAAGTCTGAACAAAATGTTAGTATTGCGGATTTGAAGGCTAAGGCGCAAGTAAAACAGGCAGCTGGGGAAGCGGAATCAATTAAACTGCGAGCCTTGGCAGATGCCGAAGCGATTCGAGCCACGGGAACAGCGAAAGCTGATGCCTACCGCGCCGGGGTGGAAGCCTTGGGAGAACATGGTTACACTGCGATGCAACTAATGCAAATTATCGGCGATCGCAATGTCCGTTTGATCCCAGATGTCTTAGTCGGCAGCAATGGCAGCAACAATGGTTTAGTGGATGGTTTGCTGTCGATGATTTTGTGGAATCAAAGTGGGCATGACCCCAACGGCAAGCCAGAAGCAATCACGCCCAAAACTGAGCGCCAACCCAATGCTGGGGATT
Organism: uncultured cyanobacterium; assembly: GCA_936920195.1. Lineage (GTDB taxonomy): Bacteria > Cyanobacteriota > Cyanobacteriia > Cyanobacteriales > FACHB-T130 > CAKZHE01. The sequence continues at coordinate 8,316 of CAKZHE010000148.1, forward strand.
ACAGTCCGCCCATCCATCCCTACCCCGGAACCAGTCTGCGGTAGGAGAGAAAGGGAACAGGGAACAGGGAACAGGGAACAGGGAATGGGGAATGGGGGTTGAAATTTTGAGCAGATGTGCTATGATGAAGGCTACCCATTACCCATTACCTTAGTGTAGAGATGCTCCTTCGTGACATCTCTACGTTTTTTAGCTCAAACAGCAAGAAGCCTCACGCCTACCCGATAGGGAGGCGTTGAGGTGAATTGCGCGTGAGTTGACGACAGTCCTCTGGCCGATATTGAGCGTCAGCGAAATCAGGGAAGAGGACAGGTCGGAAACGAACAAAATATTAATCTTCTGGGTTTGGTTGATTTTCAATATATTTTCGCAAAGTCGAAACTGTAACACCGCCGCAACTTGCCACAAAGTAAGAACCATTCCAGAAAACATCTTTGTACGCTAAAATAGTAACACTACTGTCGATACTGACAAACAAAGCCGAAAACGCTGGTTTGTTGGTTGTCCCAGTCAGCGCCCATAACACTTCGCAAGATTGTTCCAATTGTGGCGAGAAGTTGCCCAAGAAGCTACATATCCGTTGGCATAGTTGTTCGTGCGGATGCGAACTAGACCGTGACCACAATGCAGCCATTAACATCAAAAATAGAGCCGAGGGGCATCCGGTTCTTAAAGCACAACGCCTCCTAAGCGATAGCCGGATTGGTTGTGAAGCCTACACCATACCTGTAATCAGGTTGGTGTAGGAGATGTCACTCTAGTTCGCCTTCCATGACTACGGCGATCGCTTGCTGGGCATTTGACCGAAACTCTTGAATATCGACTTTCTGGAGGAGGACAATTGCCACCATCATCCCCACTGCTTGGATTGCAAAGACGGAGCTATATGCTAACACTGGCGAACTAAACAGTAATTTTCCGGCATTTAAGACCGTTCCCCCCAGCACCGTTCCCAAACCCTTTGCCATTGCCTGGGAAAGTCCCCAAGCGCCAATAAACGTTCCCGCTGTTTCGGCAACAGTTAAATCCAGCATTAAACTGGTAGCTCCAGCGGTAATTACTCCCACGGATAAACCAAATAACAGTAATGCACCCTTCAATAGATTGGCATTGACTGTTAATCCGGCAAGAATAATCAATCCAAAACAAATTACCGCCGCTAGGCAACCTAATTTAGTGGTTTGTTGCTTGCCGAGGCGGGGCAGAATCAGAAATCCAGTGCTGCTAATCCCTACCAATGTCCCCATCCCAAAGGGAACATTTAACTTGGTTGTTTCCGAAATACATAGTCCAAATACTTCGCCGCCATAGGGTTCCATCACCGCATCCTGCATAAAAATGCTGATGGTGAGGACTAACAAAAAGCTAAAAAACACCCCCGTTTGACGGTTGGCAGTTAAAACCTTCAATGCCCTGCCTAAAGTGATTTTATCTTCTCGTTCCACCGCCGTTGACCGCAATTGATAGCGGGAATATTTCTTTTCAATTCCCCAGGTGGACAGCACGCACAGCCCAAAGACAATGGCGGGCATGAGAATAAATAGAGGATTAATCGAAGCTTGCAGTTTGGCAATATCAGCCACACTGTTGTTGAGGGCAGGGTTATAGGTGAGAATATTAGCACCACAAACTTCTTGCCGTTCTAACAACCTAGAACTAATAATTGCTCCCACCACAATCCCTACCATTAACATCGACCATACCACCCCAACAATCTTCGAGCGGTTATCCTCGTCGGAAACGTCAACTAACAGGGCGGCAAAGGGCGTAGAACTGGCACTCAAGGCTAAACCATAGCAGGCAAAGACCAACGCTAGGGCGGCAGACCACCAATATGTCGGAGCCGTCCAACCATTGTTTTGAACGCTGATGCCGAGTTGCCAAACCACTTGCAGGGCGATAAAAGAGATGGTGGTAAATAGGGCTGCCCCAATCCAGACGTAGCCGCTGCGATGGTAGCCGAAGATGGTTTTGGAGTCCGACATTTGACCAAACCATACCCGCGCCGGACTGACAAACTGGTGCATGGCGATCGCGCCAGCTGCTATAAATGGTAATACTTTGAGTTCATCAATGGTAATTCGGTTTAGTACGCCCAGAGTTAACAGGGACATGATTCCCAACCCCATCTGAAACAGTCCTAACCGAAACATGGTAGGTAATCCAACTTTGGGGGGATGGGGAGGTGAATCGGCAGATAAATTGCTAATGGTCATATTTTAAAAAAAGAAGGAAGTCCGGAGTAACCCCACCCAAACCGGAGGATTGGCGGCGTTGTGTTCGGGGTTGGTAATTACCAAAAATCCAGGGGCAATATAAATTCTCTCAGTTAGTGGGTAGGAATAAGATAATTCTAAATGCAAAGAAGTATCTCGATCTTGACGAGCAACAATATCATTAGCAGTAGCTTTGGGGGGCATCCCAAACACAAAACTTAATTGGCTGCCTGCTTTAATTAAATCGGTTAAGGATGCCGTAATTGCCCAACTCCAAATATCCGCACGGGAACCCTGGGAACCATTAATACTGCTAACTGTGGGTGAACCTTCAGCGATGCCATTAACGTAGCTACCCCAACCACCTAAGATCAATGAATCGGCTAATTTGTAGGTAAATTGCAAGCCAAAGGCATTGGAAGAAGTGGGGGTATTGCCCCCAAAAGGTAGTTGAGCAAATTGACTGCCTTTACTACCCGTTAAATTAATCGTTTCCGCTGGTTGGGGAGCGTAGTAACGTCCATAAGTAAAGGCTAGGGCTAGTTGCTCGGAAACAGTATAACTGAGTTGAGATAAGACCGTATATTGACCATTAAAGACTCCTTGATTGGGACTTGTCCCCGTAGCCGCTAAATAACTTACCCCAGCAGCGATTTGATCGGTTAAATGGTAGTAAAGTATGGCTCCACTACCAAAGGCAAAGTCATAAATGGGACTTTCTGCCCCAAAATTGGAAATGGAGTTGACGGGATTAAGCGCCGGAAAAATCCTAGTCGGAAAATCAGAGGTTGGGGCAATAGATAATATACCGCGATCGCCTAACGGAAATTCATAAAATAGTGTGCCTAATACAACCTTATTGGCAGTATTTTGCATTCCGATTAACATGGACATTTCTGTGCCAGTCACACTACTGCTAAACCTGTTATTATTGCCCACGATTAAATTCGTTCGCAATCTGTCTCTGCCTGTAAAACTGGTATCAAAATTAATTACTGCTCTGGTTGATAAGGTAGGAATTGAATTCAAGTCTTCCCTGGTGTTAATTCCTGGAGCAACTGCTTTTTTTGTCCCCCAAGCACTGGCAAAGTTAAAATTCACTACCCCACGTAAAATCGTTGTCGGGCTAAATTGACGTTCGGCAAGAGTATCTATTCGTTGCTCTAGTTGATCGATTCTGCCCGCAGTAGCTTTTAATTCTGTGGCAAATTCCTCTTCCAATCTCTGCATAGTAGCCAAATCTTTTTGGCTGACAATCTTGTTCTCTAACCCACTCAGTAAGCGTTTAATTTTGAAGAGGCACAGATTTAACCCGGCAGCAAATTCGTAGCGACTAAGGGCGCGATCGCCATTGAATTTTCTTTCTCCAAAATCATCAATACAGCGATATCTTTCCACTAAATCTCTCAGCGCTTCATAAGCCCAATGACGGGGACTAACATCTGTTAATTGATCGACGTTGGTAATTTCTTCCAGTTCTGGAGGGGCATTACTTAGCAGTGGTTCTTTTAAAGATAGTTCCAGTCGAGGATTTTCTTGGGCTAGAACTGGGGGCAAATTGAGTAAGTTATAACTCAAAATCACTGATGCCAGAGTCAAGGACAAATGCAAGCTTTTCATAAATTTCTACGGACTAACCTTCACACCCAAAATTTAACTGATATCTGAATTCTTCAATAAGGAATAATCCTTAATTGATCGTTGATGGCTTTCTCGGCTTTTTTGGCAATATCTTCGGGAATCCTGGTGTATTCCAATTGTTCATTCAAGGCTTGACCTTTAGTAAGAATCCACAACAACAAATTCTTAGTTGAGTTCAAGGTTTCTTCGTTGGTATATTTCTGATAAACTAAGATCCAAGTTAAGCTGGCTAAAGGATAACCATCTTCAGGATCGGCAATATCTTCGGTGGTAAAATCATCGTTGAATTTGACATTTCCCAACGCTTTCTGGGTAGCTTCCAAAGTGGGTGTCAGGTAATTACCACTTTTATTTTCCAAGCTAGCTATGGTGAGATTGCTATCTAGAGCAAAGTTTCTTTGGACATAGCCAATTGCCCCATCCACTCGCCGAACTTCGGCAGCGATCGCGCTATCCTGAGCTAGAGACGCATAAACGCTAAAACCCCATTCTGGACTGCGGCTAGCAGTTATTTCTCCCCCGGTAATTTTATGCAAGTATTTAGTCAGAATATAGCTTGTACCGCAACTGTCCTGACAAACTACCACTTGAATTCTCTTACTAGGAAAACTGGGATTAACTTGCTGCCAATTGGTAATTTTACCGCTAAAAATCTGAGCCAATTTACTGCGCGATAATTTCACCTCTTGGGAAACATTTTGCAAGTTATAAACAATTGCCACCGCACTTCCCCCCGTCGGCAACATCAACAAACCGTCTTTGATCTGATTTTGCTCAATGGGAGTGGGGATTAAATTGGTAGCGGCAAAGTCGATAGACTTATTGATAAATAAGCGAATGCCGCCACCACTCCCGATGGTGGTATATTTAAACTTTTCCCCGGTTTGCTGGGCGTATTCTTGGCTATAGCGCTGATACAGAGGTTGAGCAAAAGAATCTCCAGCACCTCGCAGTAATTCGGCAGCAACCGCATTAGTAGTGCTAGTAATTCCAGTGATGGCGATCGCGGCTGCGAAGACTTTCTGCCAGCGAGCAATTGGCAAAGTGTTCATAGGTATCTTAGGAAATTTGGGATGGCACTGACAAAGTGAAAATTTGTTAGTCTATAAATTGATAGCTTTGCGATAAATAATCACTTTACTGCCATCGTCAGCCACTTCTAACCAAAAATCCTTGATCACAAATTGATAATAAAACGCTCCTAAGCGGGTACTCCGCCAAGTGCTGATTACCTGCTCATTTGGAGCCCATTTTTTAAAGGCTTTAACTGCTGTCTCAGGAATTGAACTGGAATCTATTTGCTCGTCAACCTGACTAATTGTTCCCATCGAATTCGCTTGCACTTCCACTTCAAAGCCTTGTTGGTTTTTACCTCTCATCACATAGATTGAAGAACCATCTGCTTTCAATTCTATGCGCGCCGAATTAAAGTTAGCTCCGGTGACTGTTTTGGCAGCAGATATAGCTGGAGCGGGTACTTCTTCTAAGGGAATTTGTCGGACTATTCCGCCTAGACTCTGGGCGATTAATAAATTTCCTGGTTTAGCCAGCGGTTGAGCTTGGACATGACTGGGATAGATAGAAGAGGCACAAACAGCAATTCCGGCAACTGTTAATATTTGTTGCCAAGTAATTGAGTTAAAAATCCCTGGTTTTTGAGCTATTTTGGGGTTGTTCATATTCGGATTTCAGATTTGGGATTGTCTGCAAGCTTGAGAAAATGCTCTTTTCTGCATCTAAGTTTGCTACAGTTGGAGGAATCTTATCAGAGATTGACACCCTTGGCAAGAGTGAAGGAATTTTTGATGATTGTCTCAGGTGGTGAAAACCGGGTTTCAACATCGATCCAGATGGCCTGTTGCGCGAGAGATTTGCCAGGGTAAATCCAGCCATTCATAGTGACGAAGTTTTAGCTGCCTAGACAATCTCGATCGGCGTTAATGGCTCATGGTTAATTGCTAAAAACTATAAACATTATTGCAATTGGCGGCATCTTGTTCTATTTTTTATTCAACCACCTTTTAATAATATCAATTTGTGGTAAAGACATTAAAGATGGTGCGTGACCACAATCGGGTAAATGTTCAATTTCCAATAAAGGATGATTTTCCTGCATTTTTTCAATTGTTTCTGATAATAATAAATCAGAATTTTCACCATGTAATAATAAAACTGGGCATTGAATTAAATTCCAAACCATCCATAAATCAACGGGTTGGAATTGATTCGGTTGCAATTCCTGAAGTGAAGTAGATATAGCAGGATCGTAATTGAGTCTATATTCACCTTTAGCATTTAATTTGACAGACTTCTTCGCCAGATTCTCCCATTGTGCTTCTGTTAAATTACCAAAACCAGAATAATTTTTTTTCACATATTCTGTAACTTGAACAAAATCGTCGAAAGTAGGCGGTTCTTGACATAAATATTCGGCTATTCTTTGTATAGCTGTTGCTGGAATAAAAGCTCCCACATCATTTAAAATCAGTCTTTTAATAGGGGAATTTGGCAAAACAGCAATATTCATGCCGATTAATCCCCCCATAGATGTACCTAACCAATCCACAGAAGTTAAATTTAACTGTTGAATTAAGGTCAATGAATCCGAGATATATAAAGGAAGACCATAATCAGAAGGGTTAGATAGCCAATCACTTTCTCCTCTGCCGACTACATCGGGACAAATAATTCTATAATCCGATTGTAATTCTTCTGCTAAATCATCAAAATCTCTACTATTACGAGTTAATCCATGAACGGCAATTAACACTTTTTTTTGCTCTGGATTTCCCCATTCTTGATAAGCAATGTGATGATTGCCTACAGAATCTTTACCCAATATTTTATGATATTTACTCATTGGTTTAGTTTACTAATTCCTAGTAAATAATTAGGGACAATCTTTGACAGAGTTGACTTTGTGCCTTTTTAGGGGTTTTCTGTTCATACAGTTTCCGATCAATCAATTAGCTTTTATGACTACCGTTCTAAGTTTCGATCTCCCTAAATCCCCGCGCTAACGCGCCGCTGCGCTAGAAAAAAGGGGGACTTTGAGGAATTTTCCAGTTCGCCCCTTTTTAAGGGGCGGCTCGCAGGGATCGGACACGGTTATTGCATGAATAAAACCGCTCAAAAACTCGCAGAGTCAACAACCTAGGCTTGAGCCGCTGAGTTCCTGACATTGACATTTCAGATTTGGGATTGTTTGCAAGCTTGAGAAAATGCTCTTTTCTGCTTCCAAGTTTGCTACAGTTGGAGGAATCTTATCAGAGATCGACACTCTTGGCAACAGTAAATGAATTTTTGATTATTGTCTCCGGTGGTGAAAACCTATCTATAGCCCAATACGTCCCAGTTAAAACTGTTTATGTCTCAGAGATCCCCCTTAAAAAGCAAGGCTGTTTCACGCTAAGGTTCAATTTTCGATCTTCGACTTTCCAATGCCTCTCCCAGTGGGCAAAACCGGAGTTTTTAATAATTTCTACTAAGAGGGCAGAAATTATCGTCTGAAACCCTTGCGAAACAAGGTTTTCATGGTTCCCAATTCCCTGTTCCCTGTTCCCTATTCCCAATTCCCTATTCCCTGTTTCCCATGAATTTAATTCGCATCCCTAAATCTTGGCAAATCCCCGAACGAGAAGCTACTTCAGAATCAGCATTCTTTAATCGCAGGCACTTTTTAAAGACCTTAATTGGGGCGGGTTTAGGAGCCAGCATTTTACCAATTTTAGGTTGTGAATCAGAAGAGTCTAAACAGGCTTTGGTAGAAACTCTTCAAAAATCCAAGATTCAGAAAATTCACACTAATCCCGCTTTTTCTCAAGTCGATCGTCCCATGACAACGGAATTGCTGGCAGGACAATATAATAATTACTACGAATTTGGTAGTGGTAAATCGATTTGGAAAGCTGCTCAAGCCTTGCCCACGGAACCTTGGAAATTGGAAGTGACAGGCTTAGTTAAAAATCCCCAGATTTATGATTTAGATGACCTTCAGAAAAAGTTTCCTTTAGAAGAACGAATTTATCGCTTTCGTTGCGTAGAAGCGTGGTCAATGGCTTTACCGTGGATTGGTTTTCCGATGCGATCGCTCATTACCGATGTTGAACCAACTTCCCAAGCTAAATTTGTCCGCTTTACTTCCTATTATGATTCTAAAATTACCGTCGGTCCCTTATGGTCGTTAGGTGCAAGGCTACCTTGGCCTTATACTGAAGGGTTACGAATAGAGGAAATGGCAAACGAATTAGCATTTTTTGCATTGGGGATTTACGGTCATTTATTACCCAAACAACATGGCGCACCAATTCGGATGGTTTTGCCTTGGAAGTATGGTTTTAAAGGGGCAAAATCAATTGTTAAAATTGAGTTTGTAGATAGACAACCAGCAACTTTTTGGAATACTATTGATGCCCGCGAATACGACTTTGAAGCCAATGTGAATCCCACTAAACCCCATCCTCGTTGGTCACAGGCGACAGAAAAGTTTATTGGTCAAGGGTCAGGGTTCTCTTGGGAAAGACGAGAAACCCTGCCTTATAATGGTTATGGGGAATATGTAGCGAATCTCTATTAAGCGCGTCTAAATAATTTTTGGTCGGGGTAATGTTTCGACAAAGCTCAACAACCATCTGCCCGTGGTTGTCCCAATTTAATTAGGAGATTTTTCTGATGCCAATGATGACAATTAAAGACTTAGAAAATCTACAATTAACTCTCTCGGAAGCTGGACACGATTACCAACTAGAACTTGAAGATGGAAAAATCATTGTTATGAGGCCATCAGATATTGTATCGAGTGAAATTGGTGTCCGCTTAATGGCCTTTCTTTTTGCTTGGGTGGAACCTCGGCGCTTAGGAAGAGTGTTTGATTCTGCTGGCGGGTTTATTATGCCAGATACCAACCTAAAAGCACCAGATGTTTCCTTTGTTCGGGCTGCTCGTTTGCGCCAAAGTCCTCGTGACTTTGGGCAACTTGTCCCAGATTTAGTCGTGGAAATTAAATCTCAAAGTGACAGAATCAAAACTCTAGAGCAGAAGCTGAAAAAGTTTTTGGAACTAGGGGCGCAGATTGGCATTCTGATCGATCCCGATCAAACCAAGGTAACGGTTTACCGTCCGACAGGGGAACCACTGGCTTTAAGCAATGAAGATACCTTGACTCTCCCAGAAATCTTGCCCGGTTGGGAATTGCCAATTTCTGCACTATGGCCTCCCATCTTCACCGAAAATGACTAATGGCAGCACTGGCAATAGACGTAGCGCGATCGCAGAGCTTCGCTTGACATTCAAGACAGTCGCTACGATTATAATTCTCCCCATCACCCCACCACCCCATCACCCCATCCGCAACAAAAATGAAAGGAAATATTACAAAGTATTAAGAAGCGCGTGGTAATGCGATCGCAATGCGGCAGAATATTTGCGGATGTGTTGGTGTGTTTTTGGCTCTAGCGGCGGCTGAAAATCCTCAAAAATGCTTAAGGGTGCTTAGGCAGGCAAAGGAAGTTCAAACCCAAGCAGGACAAGAATTAGACACAAACGTGCAAAGACCAGTTTTCATCCAACTGGTAAAACTTTTTTGGGAGGAATCCACCAATGAGTATCGTCACGAAAGCGATCGTGAATGCAGATGCTGAAGCCCGTTACCTCAGCCCTGGCGAATTAGATCGGATCAAAGCATTTGTTACCTCTGGCGATCGCCGTCTCCGCATTGCCCAAACCCTCGCTGATTCCCGCGAGCGCATCGTCAAGCAAGCTGGCGACCAATTGTTCCAAAAACGCCCTGACGTTGTTTCTCCCGGCGGCAATGCCTACGGTCAAGAACTGACTGCTACCTGCCTGCGCGACCTAGACTACTACCTCCGTCTAGTCACCTACGGAATCGTTTCTGGCGATGTTACCCCCATCGAAGAAATCGGTTTAGTTGGTGTTCGCGAAATGTATAGCTCCTTGGGAACCCCCATCGGAGCAGTTTCTGAAGGCGTGCGCGCTCTGAAGAACGTTGCTTCTTCTCTGCTGTCTGGTGAAGATGCTGCTGAAGCAGGCTCCTACTTCGACTTCGTAGCTGGTGCTTTACAGTAGGTCTAACCTTTTTCCCTACTACCGTTGATAATTTCAACCAAAATTACCCGACAATAAGGAAACCCAGATCATGTCACAAGACGCAATTACCGCCGTTATTAACTCCTACGATGTCCAAGGCAAGTACCTGGACAGTTCTGCTCTCGAAAAGCTCAAGGGCTATTTCGCCACTGGTGAACTGCGCGTTCGTGCCGCTACCACCATCAGCGCCAACGCCGCTACCATCGTTAAGGAAGCTGTTGCTAAATCCTTGCTGTACTCGGACATCACTCGTCCCGGCGGCAATATGTACACCACCCGTCGCTATGCAGCTTGCATCCGCGACCTAGACTACTACCTCCGCTATGCTACCTACGCTATGCTAGCTGGCGACCCATCCATTTTGGATGAGCGCGTGCTGAATGGCTTGAAGGAAACCTACAATTCTTTAGGTGTACCTATCTCTGCTACCGTCCAAGCTATCCAAGCCATCAAAGAAGTTACCGCCAGTTTGGTGGGTGCTGATGCTGGTAAGGAAATGGGTACTTACCTAGACTACATCTCTTCTGGCTTGAGCTAAATTCTCAGGTTGTCAGATTTGTAGGCCATCTAGTTAAAGTCTGGGAAGTCTAGAGTGATTGCTAGCACGTCAAAAGCTTATCTAAATCAGCCTCTAAAGGCTCTAGGTGAGTTTTAGCGGTCTAGGATTGACTCTTGGCTCCCAGACTTCGCTATTCTGAGGACAATTTTGGCTTGCTAGTTGTAGCGTCCCCTTCAAGATGTGCTATCAGCGATGCAAGCGGGTCAAAAACTTTAAGTCTGCGATCGCATCAATTGGGATCGATGCGGTGCAATAATTAAAAGTAGCCGGAAAGAAAGCGATCGCCTTCTTTGGGGTTAGGTTGCTCCAGTCAAGCCGCGCAATGTTGATTTGCGATTGGTGAGGAGCAGTTTTCAAGTTTGATAATTGTTTTGAGTGGCATCAGCTGAAAGATTGAAATTCAGCTGGACAATTTTCTAACCGATCAGGAGAAATAGACCCATGCGTACATTTAAGATAACAGCCTGCGTCCCTAGCCAAACCCGGATTCGGACTCAGCGGGAATTGCAAAACACCTATTTTACCAAGCTGGTTTCCTTTGACAATTGGTTTCGCGAACAACAGCGGATCATGAAACAAGGCGGCAAGATTATCAAGGTGGAGCTATCCACTGGTAAAGTCGGTACTAACACCGGATTGCTGTAGATTGCTAGTTTAGCCAAAAGCAAGTTTTTAACCCACATTCCGCAGATCTGATGGCAATGACTGGGACTTTTGAAAAGTCCCAGTCATTGCCAAACTTTTTTACCTA
>CAKZHE010000149.1 GCA_936920195.1 uncultured cyanobacterium
GTTCGTAGTTGGGCTTTAGCCCTAATCCGGAGAGGGCTAAAGCCCAACTACGAACTTAGTTAACTGAACTGTATTGGGGCAAGGGGCTAAACTAGGATCTGTGAATATGTTCTTTTACTAAATTTCTCGATGATTGACTCGAATCCCCTGACTGAAGAAACCCTACCCGTTGACAATCATGTTCGCGGAGATAGCGACTCCCATCACCATCACATTCACACTGAAGACTCTCTGCGACGATTGGTTAATCGTTTATCTCGGATTGAAGGTCATATTCGCGGCATTAAATCAATGGTACAAGAAAGTCGTCCTTGCCCGGAAGTTTTGGTACAGATCGCGGCGGTTCGAGGTGCTTTGGATAGAGTGGCACGAATTATTTTGGATGAACATTTAACTGAGTGTATTGCTCGCGCGGCTCAAGAAGGTAATATTGAAGCGGAAATTGCCGATTTAAAATCGGCGTTAGACAGGTTTTTGCCATAGTAGATATTCTACGGAGATTTTTCACTCCGCGCAAATTGCTATCAATTATCAATTTAAGGCTGAAAAATATGGTTCTGCTGCTTTCCAATTTACCCGCCGGGGGTTTAAACTAGGCTGTTGACTTTGTGCCTTTTTAGGGGCTTTTTCTTCATGCAGTTTCTGATCTGTTTACTCGTTCCCAGGCAGAGCCTAGGAACCAGTTGAACCAGTTTAACCAGTTTAATAGTGGGCAATCGACCGGACATGATATAAACCATCAAAAACGCTAAAAGAGATGTTTGAAGACTCTTTTAGTATTCCATGGTAAATTTGGTGCGATCGCCCCTACTTACTCTTAATCCGAAATAGCAAAAATTGCGTTACCTGCTCTTTCTCAAAATTATCATCGCTCGCCACAATCAAACTTTGGCTGCCATCGGGCAACCGAGGCCCGAAAGTCATTCCTTCCAAATTATCAAGGGTAATTCCCAGTTCCTTGAAGTCCAAAACTAACTTTTTAGCAATCGGTTGAAAGCTGTTTTCTTCCCCTTTCAAACTGGCAACTAAAGATGTGTCGGTTGCCCCACCAATGGCAAGCTGAAAAATTTGGGTATGGAAACCTAATAAGCTAAAGGAACGCTCTAAACTGAGAAAGTGTCCGCCGGAATCAATGGCTAATAATTCTGTTAAACCGTAAACTATAGATTTTTCTGGAGGCGGTTCGAGAATATAGGCGTGTTCGGCAATGACTAGGGGCGCACCATCGCTAAGTAAATAATGTAAAAAGCGAGTTTTTGCCCCTTGGTTGCTGTTAGGATTGTCTAAATCTTGAATTAAAGCTGATTCCGTGGCAGTAAAGAGACGGATGGGTTCGCCGCTGGCAGGCACTAAACCCGCTGGATTGAGGGTAAGCGACTCGAAACCAAGGTTATCTTGAATGCCACGCGGTGCAGGTTGGGGATTTTCCTGGGTGGCAATGGCGGGTAAATACCGTTCGGGAATCGGTAGGCATTGCTTTTGCTTTCCGGTAAGTAAGTCAAATTCGCAAATGGAGGGCGGAATCTGGTTTTTAAAAACGCCTTCGCTGGCAATCCAGACGGTTTTTTGGGGCGTGAGGGCAATCCCTTCGGGATCGATCCGGTTGGGTGGAGGTAATTGCCCCTGGGAGTCCTTTAAAAAGGTTACTCCGACAACTTTGACATTTTTGAGACTAATCTGGTCTGGTTGACGGTCTAAGCTGAGTTTCAGAGTATAAAATCGGGGTTGCTGGCGGTCATCGCTCAGGGCATACAGGCGATCGCTCTTTTTGTCGTAGGCAAGGGCAGATAATCCCCCCACTGAAGTATCTTGGAACTGGGTTTTCGGCAGTTGGTATTCTCCCAAGAAATCCAGGGATAAGTCCAGAAAAATCCGCGATTCAGCACTGAGGGGCTGGAGATCGCAGGCGGACAGCAAACAGCTTAAAATGGCGAGGGCAAAGGCTAAGACCAATTTCATAAACTACTGCTACACATAGACGATCCCTCTCAAAAGGCACAAAGTTAACAACCTATGTCTAGTCTAATTTGCTGGGTGGGGAGAGCTATTGAAGACGTTCTGGCGGAACGTCTCTACAAACTCGGATAGCCTAACATTCTAGACTAGACGTGGTACTGCGATTCGCAATCAATCGGACAGGATATGACAGACAGGCAAATTCTGGTAGTTGACGACGAAGAACACCTGCGGGAACTGGTGCAGGCGTGCCTAGAAGATTTAGGCGGATGGGAAACCCTGGCAGCCGGATCGGGAGAAGAATGCTTGCAAATCCTCCAAACCGCCCAACCCAACGCCATTTTACTCGATGTTTCCATGCCGGGAATGGATGGATTTGCCCTCTACGATCGCCTTCAGTCCAATCCCCTCACCCGCGCCATTCCCGTAATTCTACTGACAGCAAAAGTTTTGCCCAGCGATCGCGCCAAATTTGCCCAAATGAAGATTGCCGGAGTAATTTCTAAACCCATCCAGCCTACCATCCTCACCGTAGAAGTAGCCGAGATTTTGGGATGGGATGAATAATTTTCGTGAACTTCTGTAACTAGCACCGAATCTTTACCAATTCCTTACTGTTGCCATTTAACCTTCTGGTATGTAGAGCAAATCCCTTGGCATCGGAGGAAAGCAAATGAACGCGCTTCAGGTATTAAATGATGTTATCCAACATCTCGAAACTTCCTATCGTAATTTGCTTAATGGTAGCCAACAATCAACACTTTGGGTTAGTTATACAGAGGAAACACCAATTAAAGCCATTAGAATTGAAGACCTAGGAACAAACTTTATCCTCAAAGTGCAAATTGCTGATATTCGTTGGTTTAAGCTAAATATTCAAATCACCCCAGAAACCTTTCTAATTCAAGGTCAACCAACTCCATCAGCTATCGTAGAAGGTTATTTCCGTCCCCATGGATTTGAAAGTTTAATCCCCTTGCCTTACCCCATATTTCCGGAACCCTGTTGGACGCAGCTACATGATGATGGTTTGATAATTCAGTTGGCGAAACAGTTGAGAATTCCGCAATACAAAGTTGAGATTAAATTACCAGCTTTAACTTTGGTCAATCGATTTTCCAGTTTGCCATCCCCAGATTTGTTCTCTAGATGCAAATAGCGGGCTGTCACAAAAACTGCAATTCTGGTTTCAGCGATCGAGATGAGCATGACTGCAAGCTTATGGCTTAACAACTTGTTTTCACCCCAAATAAAATGAAGGTTTTAGCAGTGGTTACAATGACCACCAAAAGAATTTTACTCATTCATCAACAGCCGACTATCCAGGAGGTTGTCCAAGCTTGTTTGACAGATTTAGGCGGTTGGAAAGTTCAAGCTGCTAATTCTACTTTAGAAGGCTTAAGACAAGCCAAAATATATCAGCCAGATGCTATCATTTTAGATATTTCCATTGGCGAAATAGATGGATTGCGCTTTCTGCAACAACTAAGATCGCAACCTCCAACTAAAGAAATTCCGGTGGTATTTCTAGTTCATAATACCAAGTGGGTAGATTTACAACAGAGTTGGTTTCGTTTATTTCAAATAGGGGCAGTGATTGTCAATCCCCTCCATCCAGGAATGCTTTCATTTGAGATTGCTAATGTCTTGGGCTGGGATTTAGAATCTTAGGAATGAAAAATAAATAAAATGGCTAATTGCAGCACTGGCAATACACGTAGGTTGGGTTGTAACGATAGGATCAACCCCAATACGGTTCAGTTAAGTAGGTGGTCATAAATCAAAGAACGCAAAAGTTCGTAGTTGGGCTTCAGCCCTAATCCGGAGAGGGCTGAAGCCCAACTACGAACTTAGTTAACTGAACTGTATTGGATTATAATCAAGTTATTGATTTTTTAACTCCTTAGTGTTGCGAAACATTTAGATTTGTGCTAATCACTTCACAATCTCATTGCTTTACCAAATCTTCATTTTTGTCGTACATACTTAAGAGGTAAGTAGCTTAAAGCAATTTTAAAAAAACAGATTTTTTTTTTATGACAGAATGCCCCTGTTGCTCAAACCAAATGCTTCGGCACATCCGCCAGAACCAAGTATACTGGTTTTGTCGCCACTGTTGGCAAGCGATGCCAGTTTATGATCTTAACAAATTTCATTCATTGCCATCTACCAACTTATTTATAGAATTAGGGATGCAGAAGCAGCGTTCTTTGTCAGCAGTAATTTAACAGCATCTCGTTAAAATCGCGATAAATCACAGACATTTTTTTGACCGTGCGATTTGATGTACCAAAATAAACACCATAAAAAATTATTAGGGATGCTCAATTAATAGGGGAACTTCTGGGACAAAATCGGCAGGGTAATAAGTGGCTTTGTCAAAAGCCCGGAGATCCGAAATTGCGAGGGGATCGATTTTTTTCAAATCTCGCACCGCCCAATAAACGGTAGGAAAATTAGCCGGGATTTTTTGATTGCTAGGAACCAAAGGAAATTGTTGTTGGAAATAGCGAAAGTCAATATGACCAATATAAATTCCTTGCCAAGTGACTAGGGAACCAATGGATCTTTCCGCACTAACGGCATAAATAAACACATTGATTTCGTCTCCGGCTCTAGCTGCATCTACCTTCAGAAATAAATTAGATTTGGGACTGGTGAAGGCAACTTTGCCTTGGCGATCGCATAATTCTTGTCCAGAAACTAAAAGTTTTTCGGCAACTGGAGCCAGAATAGCAAAAGCGCGAGTAATTGACATAAGAGGGAACAGGGGGGAGAGGGAACAGGGAACAGGGAATAAAGGGAATAAAGGGAATAGGGAAATTTAGCAGTCAAAGTCCTTTTGATTGATCGTAATTTATGTAGTTAACTGGTAAGCAGTGTGTTACGCTGCCGCTAACGCATCCTACTGGCTACTATTTCCCCGTTCCCAATTACCTATTACTTATTTCCCTATTACCTATTTCCCTATTACCTATTACCTATTTCCCTATTCCCTATTCCCTATTCCCTATTCCCTGTTCCCTTTTTCCAATAAAATGGACTAAGGGGAGAAAAGTCGCCACTAATTCCGGTTTGCTAACTACTAAAGTGGGGAAAGAGCGACTGCCGTAATTTTTTCCTGGCTCTAACGGAAAAATTGGATTGGTTTCTAGGGGAACCCAGACAGCGCCAGCAGCTTGCGCGATCGCCCAAATTGCCGCAATATCCCAAATCTTTGGTGTTGCTTCTACACCCCCTAGCATCGCCCCTGTTGCCACGGAAAGCAAATTATAGGTGGCAACCCCCAACATTCTAATTTTGGCAGGAAAGGGCTGTTTGAGGACGGCAATACTGCGAGCGCACAAACTAAAAAAGTGGTTTTTACTCGGTTCGTCTAAGCTACTATGGATGGGTTGATGGTTTAAAAATGCCCCCGGCAAAGGTGTTTCTGGCAGGTTGGCGGCAGTAGCTGGTTCATACCAAAAACCGTGGAAAGATTGCCCCAAGGGAGGCAAATACACATAGCCAAAAATCGGGGTTCCGTGGTAAAGTAAACCCAGGGAAATCCCCCAAAGGGGAATGCCGCGTGCAAAGTTAGTTGTCCCATCCAAAGGATCGACAATCCAACACCATTCTTCCCCATTGAAGACATGGGAAGTTTCTTCGGTTAACATTCCATGAGTTGGAAAAGTAGATGCGATCGCCTTTCTAATTTCTTCATCTGACCAACAATCGGCTTGCGTTACCAAACTACCATCATCTTTTTGGGATGCTTGAACTTTGCCAAAATCCGCTAACAATTGCGCTCCTACTCTTGCCGTAGTGGTTTCGGCAAACTCTAGCACCGCGCTCCAAAAATCTGTCATCAAAAGCTCCTAGAACCTAATCAATTTTATCATCTGACCAACAAGCCGCTAAAAATTTGTTTTGCAGTCAAGTTTAACTCGCTAAATGCCAACGACTCCACTCTTTCATCTCCTCGAAACAGCTTAATTTGATATTCTCCATCAACTAATTGATAAACCAATAAAGTCGGCTGTTTAGGAGAACCAATATAACGACTACCTCCTAAACCCAAATAATCTACAATCCAATATTCAGGAATGCCTAATGCTTCATACTCAATCATTTTGTGGGCATAATCATCGCGCCAATTTGTGCTAACGACTTCAATGATTAGGGGAATGGAGGAGCCATGAGTAATTGTTGAAGATTTTTCCCACAAAGGTTCTAAGACTAAAGCATCCCGTTTAACTACCAAAATATCAGGTAAATAACCAGTTTCTTGACTGGGAGATTTAACTAGAGCATTTCTCGGAAATCGGTAAGGAAGCTGCATTCTCCGAGTTTCTAGGGTTAGCTCGGTCTGCAAAAATTCTACCACCTCTTCATGTTTTCCTGTGGTTTGCATTTCAACAACTACTCCGTTATGTAGTTCATAGCGGCTGTTTTCTGTTTTCCATTCCAGAAATTCATCAAAACTCATTAACTTGGATATAGCTTGAATCATGGCAAAAGCTCCCATCCTCTCATCTCAATAGGACTGATGCAGCATTAGCGAACAAAGGGAGACTTTAACAGGACTTACGCAGTTGCTCCGCATATAGCGTTTATGGTGCGTTACGCTGCGCTAACACACCCTACTAATAGA
>CAKZHE010000150.1 GCA_936920195.1 uncultured cyanobacterium
TAGGTAAAAAAGTTTGGCAATGACTGGGACTTTTCAAAAGTCCCAGTCATTGCCATCAGATCTGCGGAATGTGGGTTTGTACCCACCGATTGTTCGGTGACAATTGTCCTTCAAACGGTAAGTCGAACTTTTCCGGTTCCCTCGGATTGGGCAGCTCTTTTCTGTACATTCTGGGACGATGGTGCAAAGCTTTACAGCCAAATGTCATCAAACCAGCATTTATGCCCCCTGACAGGCTTTAAGGAGGACTTTGTTTGTCAAAATTGGCTGGTAAGCTAAAATGATTCGGACTTCAATCCTGAATTAACGCCACAAAAAAAATAATATGCCCCGCCGTAACGACATCCAAAAAATCTTACTACTTGGCTCCGGCCCCATTGTGATTGGGCAAGCCTGCGAGTTTGACTATTCCGGCACTCAGGCTTGTAAGGCGCTTCGGGAAGAAGGCTACGAGGTGGTGCTGATTAACTCCAATCCTGCCACGATCATGACCGATCCGGAGACGGCAAACCGCACTTACATTGAACCGCTGACACCGGAAATAGTCGCCAAGGTGATTGCCAAAGAACGCCCGGATGCCCTACTACCAACAATGGGTGGGCAAACTGCCCTCAATTTAGCCGTTGCCCTCGCCAAGAATGGAACTTTGGAAAAATACGGCGTGGAATTAATTGGGGCAAAACTAGCCGCGATTGAGAAAGCTGAAGATAGATTGCTGTTTAAAGAGGCAATGGAGCGGATTGGGGTAGCGGTTTGTCCTTCAGGGATTGCGGAAACCCTGGATGAAGCCAAGGCGATCGCCCAAAAAATTGGTTCCTATCCCCTGATTATTCGTCCTGCTTTTACAATGGGGGGGACAGGTGGGGGAATTTCCTACAACCAAGAAGAGTTTGAGGAGATGGCTCAGGGTGGCTTGGATGCCAGTCCAGTATCCCAAATTCTGATCGAACAGTCTTTATTGGGTTGGAAGGAATTTGAACTGGAAGTGATGCGGGATTTGGCAGATAATGTGGTGATTATCTGTTCCATCGAAAATATTGACCCGATGGGCATCCATACGGGAGACTCGATTACGGTGGCTCCGGCGCAAACTTTGACGGATAAAGAATATCAGCGGTTGCGGGATGCTTCGGTCAAGATTATTCGGGAAATTGGGGTAGAAACAGGGGGTTCTAATATTCAGTTTGCGGTGAACCCGATTAATGGCGAGTTCATTGTGATTGAAATGAATCCCCGCGTTTCTCGCAGTTCCGCTTTAGCCTCGAAAGCCACGGGATTTCCGATTGCTAAGTTTGCGGCAAAGCTGGCGGTGGGCTATACTCTGGATGAAATTCCCAACGATATCACCAAGAAAACCCCGGCTTCCTTTGAACCAACTATTGATTATGTAGTTACCAAAATTCCCCGCTTTGCCTTTGAAAAATTCCCCGGCTCCGAACCCACTTTAACTACACAAATGAAGTCGGTAGGGGAAGCCATGGCGATTGGGCGAACTTTCCAAGAATCCTTTCAAAAGGCTTTACGTTCCTTGGAAACTGGACGAGCGGGTTGGGGATGCGATCGCGCCGAAAAATTACCCAGTTTGGAGCAAATTCGCGCCGGGTTGCGAACCCCAAATCCAGAGCGGATTTTCACCGTCCGGCACGCGATGTTGATGGGGATGAGTGTGGAAGAAGTTTATGAACTAACTTGCATTGATCCCTGGTTCCTGGACAAATTCCAAGATTTGCTAGAGACTGAAAAATTCCTGAAACGAACGCAATTGAGCGAATTAGACCGAGAGCAACTGCTAGATATCAAACGGCAAGGTTTTAGCGATCGCCAAATTGCCTTTGCTACCAAAACAAATGAAGATGAAGTTCGCGCCTACCGCAAACAATTAGGCATAATTCCGGCTTACAAATTAGTAGATACCTGCGCGGCGGAATTTGAGGCCAAAACCCCCTATTACTATTCCACCTACGAAGAAGAATCAGAAGTTTTTCCTTCCGAAAAACGGAAAGTAATGATTTTGGGCGGGGGACCAAACCGGATTGGACAGGGGATTGAATTTGACTACTGTTGTTGCCATGCTTCCTACGCCCTGCGAAAAGATGGCTTTGAGACGATTATGGTCAACTCTAATCCAGAGACGGTTTCTACGGATTATGATACTAGCGATCGCCTTTATTTTGAACCGCTGACTAAAGAGGATGTCCTGAACATCATTGAAGCGGAAAATCCCGAAGGGATTATTATTCAGTTTGGCGGACAAACTCCCTTAAAATTGTCTGTCCCCCTGGAAACTGCCTTGAAAAAGTTACGTTCCGAGGCGGAGAAAAACCATACTACCGCCCCTCAAACAGTCATTTGGGGAACTTCCCCCGACTCCATTGATATTGCCGAAAACCGGGAAAGATTTGAAAAAATCCTCCGAGACTTGGATATTAAACAACCCGCCAATGGGATGGCGCGGAGTTATGAAGATGCCTTGATAGTAGCTCGAAAAATTGGCTATCCGGTGGTAGTGCGCCCCTCCTACGTTTTGGGGGGACGAGCGATGGAAATTGTCTACTCGGATACAGAATTAGAACGCTATATGCAGTTCGCTGTCCTAGTAGAACCAGATCATCCGATTTTAATTGACAAATTCCTGGAAAATGCCATTGAAGTTGATGTGGATGCGATCGCCGATCAAACTGGTAAAGTAGTCATTGGCGGGATCATGGAACACATCGAACAAGCGGGAATTCACTCCGGAGATTCTGCCTGTTCCCTCCCCTACTATTCCCTTTCTCCAGAAGTTCTCAATACCGTTCGGACTTGGACAGTTCAACTTGCCCAAGCCTTGAAAGTCATCGGATTGATGAATATTCAGTTTGCCGTGCAAGGCGAACAAGTATATATTTTGGAAGCCAATCCCCGCGCTTCTCGGACAGTTCCCTTTGTTTCCAAAGCCATTGGCGTACCCCTAGCCAAACTAGCCTCTTGCATCATGGCTGGTCAATCCCTAGAATCCCTCAATTTTACTCAAGAACTCCATCCCAATTACATCTCGGTGAAAGAGGCGGTATTGCCCTTTGAAAAATTCCCTGGCACTGACACCATTTTAGGGCCAGAAATGCGTTCCACTGGGGAAGTAATGGGCATTGATACCGACTTTGGGCGAGCCTTTGCCAAGGCCGAATTAGGCGCAAATCAGCGCTTACCTTTAGCAGGTACGGTATTTATTTCTACCAATGACCGAGATAAAGAAGCTGCTGTTCCCATTGCCAGAGACTTTATTGAATTAGGCTTTAAAGTGATCGCCACTGAAGGCACTCGTCGCGTCTTGAAAGCAGGGGGATTAGATGTAGAATTAGTCCTGAAACTGCATGAAGGTCGTCCCCACGTTGTAGACTGGATGAAGAATCAAAAAATCCAGTTAATTGTCAACACACCTTCTGGAGAAGAATCGCGAGTAGATGGGCGGACAATTCGCCGCACGGCTTTAACCTATAAAATTCCCATTGTCACCACTTTAGCCGGAGCCAAAGCCACCGCCGCCGCCATTCGTTCCTTGCAGTCTGAACCTTTAACAGTGAAGTCGCTGCAAGAGCATTTGGGAATTAACAGTTAATTTCCAAATCAACAGGATGACAACAATCACTTTCGCCAGTGATTAAAAGGATATGATATAAAACCTCAATCCGACAGGTGTTAAAACTAGGCTGTTCGCTTTGGGAATTTTTGAGCGATTTTATTCATGCAATAACCGTGTCAGATCTTATGACTCCCCTTGAACTGGTTCCCAGGCTCGGCCTGGGAAACGATATCCAGAGGCTCTGCCTCGCTTGGCGCTCATACGAGGCAGAGCCTCTCAATGGGCATTCCCAGGCAGAGCCTG
>CAKZHE010000151.1 GCA_936920195.1 uncultured cyanobacterium
GGTGTCGAACCCCCTAGTTTAACCGCGCTTACATCCCCGCCCACAAGGGGACGGGGTTTTACGCACGATCAATAAAGTTCCCTATTTTCTTCCCATCCCTATTGCTGATGCTCATCGTAGCTTAGTAGCGATTTAGGTCAATTCCAGCTTCCTTTGCCATCGCGTGTAAGCCTTTTGTGCCTAAAGTTTTAATGGCTTTGGTGGAAAGCCGCAGTCTGACCCAGCGATTTCCTTGAGGCCACCAAACCCGCTTCCATTGTAAATTAACTTCTTGCAGTTTTTTTGTCCGGCGGTGCGAGTGGGAAACCGCAAAGGCATTGTTAGCTTTTTTGCCTGTTAG
This sequence comes from uncultured cyanobacterium, assembly GCA_936920195.1. Classification (GTDB taxonomy): domain Bacteria; phylum Cyanobacteriota; class Cyanobacteriia; order Cyanobacteriales; family FACHB-T130; genus CAKZHE01. The sequence goes on from CAKZHE010000151.1 coordinate 341, forward strand.
CTGACATTGGCGCGACATAGAAATCTCCCGGTCTTAAATTAATCATTGAGCGCAATCTCGAATTATACCTTTTTTGTGAAAGTTAAGGTGGAGTTTAACGCAAAGGACGCAAAGTTGGCGCAAGGAGCGCAAAGGGAGGAATGGAGTGCGTTACGCTACCTCTCAATCCGACAGGGGTTTAAACTAGGCTGTTGACTTTACCAGGACTTACGCAGACCCTCTACATATAGTGTTTTGTAGGGGCAATCCCCCCGTGGTTGCCCCCTATTCCTACTTATTTGGCTGTCAATTTGGTCAAAACGTGATTGGAGCGCTCGACGAAGGATGTCATCCCATCAGCGTCAAATCCTTTTTGGGCAATCAGTGCCAAATCATAGACATGGTGACAAATCAATTCGGCTAACTGACCGCTGGGCGATTGTCCATCTCCTTGAATGATACTGCTTTGACTCAAATCTGCCAAATTTTGAATTAGGGGATGGGCGGTATTGACTACCAAAATGTGTTCGTCGGGAAACTCGACGTTTTGCTGTTGCAGCAAGGCTGTCATTTCTCGCAGGCGGCGCAAGGATTCTGGCAACAATACCATGGCTGGCGGCGTGCCTTCGGGGTTGTCAGATTTCAGTGCCTCGGTACGGATAGTAACTTTGGGTTTGTTTAAAGCTTTTTCAAACAACTCTTTGATGGTTTCGCTGCGGGTTTTGTTGGTTTTGGGGTCAACAATTTCGCTGGCTTTGTTAGAGTCGAGGAGTGTTTCGTCTAGTTCGGAGTCTACGCGGGAAAATTTGACATCGGGATATTCCCGTTCCAAGAAGCTGATAAAGTGGGTGTCGATGAAGGAGTCCATAAACAGGACTTCTAAACCCTGATTTTTGTGCAGTTCAACGTAGGTGGATTGACTGCTGGGTTCGGTGGCGTAGAAAATCCGGTTTTCGTGTTTAGCTTGGTTGCGCTCCAGGTATTCTTTCAGGGTGGTGTAGGATTCGCCGCTGGCAGTGACGTTGCTATTGCCAACATCTTGCCAAACATCTTCACCTTCGGGTTGAATTTGAACGGCGGGGGTATCGGTACTAGCAAGGTTGGCGGTGGTGCGGAAAATTACGATGTCTTCGACTTGTTTTTTGAACTTGTCATCGTTCATGGAACCGAATTTGACAAAAGTGCCAACGTCTTTCCAACTGGTGATGTATTCGGCTCGCTGGTCGCGGTATAGTTCTTTGAGGCGATCGCCGACTTTTTTGGCAATATAATCTGCTATTTTCCTAACGGTGCGATCGCTTGTCAAGGCACTGCGGGAAACGTTCAGGGGAATATCGGTACTATCGACTACTCCCCGCAGCGGCATCAAAAATTTGGGAATGACTTCTTCGCAATGATCGCTGACGAATACCTGGTTGCAGAATAACTTGATATTACCTTTGGTGACATCTACATCGGGTCTAAGTTTGGGGAAAAACAGAATCCCATTCAGCAAGAAGGGATAATCGGTATTTAGATGCACCCAAAGCAAGGGTTCTTCTTGGAAGGGGTAGAGATAGCGATAGAATTCTAAATAATCTTCCTTTTTCAGGTTTTGGGGCGAATCCTTCCATAGAGCCTTTTGTTTGTTGATGGCTTCCTCTTCAAATTTGATCGGGAAGGGCATAAAGTCACAATAGGTTTTAACTAAGGCTCTAATTCTGACTTCTTCCAGATACTCTTCCTCTTCATCTTGCAGTGTCAGGGTGATGGTAGTACCGCGCTGGGTGCGAGTTGATTCGCTGAGGGTAAAGGCTGGCGAGCCGTCGCAGGACCAATGAACTGCTTCTGAACCTTCTTTGTAGGAGAGGGTATCAATTTCTACCTGTTTTGCCACCATGAAGGAGGAGTAGAAACCTAGACCAAAGTGACCGATGATAGATTGGTCGCCAGCTTTTTGATATTTCTGGACAAATTCTTCGGCGCTGGAAAAAGCCACTTGGTTGATATATTTTTTGACTTCTTCCGCTGTCATACCGATGCCGTTGTCGGTGACAGAGAGGGTTTTCTGCTCTTTGTCAATGGTAATCTGGATTTCTGGTTCTCCCAAGTCGCTACTGAATTCTCCAGCAAAGGACACCATCTTCAGTTTCTGGATAGCGTCTACCGCATTGGAGATTAATTCCCGCAAAAAGATCTCGTGGTCTGTGTAGAGAGATTTTTTGATAATCGGGAATATATTCTCGGTATGGATTGTGATTGTGCCTTGTTCCAGCATAGTTATGGTGATTGATTTTGAACTCAGTTACTGAGAAAGTCTCGCAATTGGAGACGTTCCACCGGAACGTCTCTACTATCAACCCAACATTATGATGACAGTGTAGGTTGATGCGCCTATCCTAAGCAGGACTTACGCAAGCACTTATTGTCATCCTGAGCGAAACGCAGTGTAGCGAAGGATCTCGGAGATTCTTCACTTCG
>CAKZHE010000152.1 GCA_936920195.1 uncultured cyanobacterium
TTTCTGGAGCTAGATGGAGACACAGAAACTGCATGAACAAAAAGCCCCTAAAAAGGCACAAAGTCAACAGCCTAGGCGCTACCCCTACAGATTTACACTTATGATTCAGACGTGCTATAGTACAAGATTTCTACTCTTGACTTTTACCCTTCTTTGTTGAGAGCATTGAAAAGGCTGAACTGCTCAAAAGGAGGTCTTGATGAATTCTTCAGACGATCGAGAAACCGAACTGCGACGCAGAGAACGAGAATTGCAAAAGCGAGAAGCAGAAATTCGCCTCCGAGAATTAGAAGCGGAAATTCATCAAAAGTATTCGCCGCCACCCCTAGCTCCGGCAGAGCCAGAAACGTCGCGGCAACTGTCTAATCATAAATTAATCACAGCAGTCAAATTTTTTGTTTTAATGGTGGCAACCATTGTGGCAGTGCCCGTGGCCACAATCATAGCTTTTTGGTTGCCTTCAATCATTATTGGCGGCGCGATCGCTTGGGTTGCCTATAAACTTTTCTTTGAATCGGATCAAAATCGTCGTTAACAGGCATTTGCCCCCATGACTACCGCCGCCAGTTTTATTAATGATTTAGAAAAAGTTGCCCAGGCTCGCGCTCAAGTCGCCGCTAGTTTGGGGCGAGTTGCCGCAACTTTGCAAGCCGCTGAATTAGATGGCAAATCTGCTTCCGGCAGTTTGGGTTTAACTAGGGAAATTGCCGATATTACTGCCGCCAGCAAAAGTTTGCGGGAGGGAGTATTTCGGCTGCTAGTTTTGGGGGATATGAAACGGGGGAAAAGTACCTTTTTAAATGCCTTAATTGGCGAAAATATTTTGCCGAGCGATGTCAATCCCTGTACGGCAATTCTGACGGTGCTGCGATTTGGCAGAGAGAAGAAAGTAGCGGTTTATTTTTACAACCGGAAGCTGCCCGAATATTTGGATTTTCAAGATTTTAAGCGGCGTTATACCATCGATCCATCGGAGGCGAAAAAATTAGAACAGGAGAAACGACAAGCTTTCCCAGATGTCAGTCATGCGGTGGTGGAATATCCTTTGCCATTATTGGAAAAAGGGGTAGAAATTGTTGACAGTCCGGGATTGAATGATACGGAAGCTAGAAATGAATTGTCTTTAGGTTATATCAATAATTGCCATGCAATTTTATTTGTCCTGCGAGCTTCCCAACCTTGTACCTTGGGAGAAAGGCGCTATTTAGAAAATTATATTAAAGGGAGAGGATTAACGGTTTTTTTCTTAATTAATGCTTGGGATCAGATTAAAGAGTCATTGATCGATCCTGATGATGAGGAAGAGTTAAGGGAAGCTGAAGATAAACTGCGGCGGGTATTTAAAGCGAATTTGGCGGAATATTGCCAGTTGGAAGGGGGCGATATTTACGATGAAAGAGTATTTACCATTTCTGCCATTAAAGCTTTGCGAAAGCGGTTAAAAAACCCTTTGGATGCCTTGGATGGCACAGGGTTTCCAGAGTTTATGCGATCGCTGAATATTTTCCTCACCCAAGAGCGGGGGGTAGCAGAAATTCGCCAAGCTCGAACTTTGGCTAGACAAATAGGCGATCGCATTCGAGAAGCAGTGGAACTTCGCATCCCTTTATTAGATCGCGATGTGATGGAATTGAAGCGTTGTATCAGTTCGGTGGAGCCAGAATTTCAAAAGCTGATTGATATTGGCAATCAATTTCAAGCCGAAATTAGACAGACTCGCGATACCAAAGCTAAAGCCGTTGCCGATTCTTTCCGTGCCTATATTTTGAATTTGGGCAACACCTTTGAAAGTGACTTTTTGCAATATCAACCAGAACTGAAATTATTTGATTTCTTTGATGGCGGGAAGCGGGAAAATTTCAACGCGGCATTGCAAAAAGCCTTTGAACAATATGTGAATGACAAGTTAGCCGAATGGAGTCGCACCTCAGCACAATATATGGATGCCGCCTTTCTGCAACTTTCTCGCAGTGCCGCTAATTATGGCGCATCCTATTCCCAAGTTACTGATAGTATCAATGAAAAGATTTCTGGGCAGAAATTGCCAATGGGGGTTAGTAGTTCGGAGGGCGATCGCTCTCCTGGTTGGGCAAAATGGGCAATGGGTTTATTTGCCCTTTCAGCGGGAAACTTGGCAGGAGTGGCTTTAGCCGGAGCAGGATTTGATTGGAAAAATATTCTGCTCAACTACTTTACGGTTTTGGGAATTAGTGGGATAATTGCTACCATTTCTGGCATCGCCTTGGGACCAATTGGGATTGCTTTATTAGGCTTAGGAATTGGCGTTTTCCAAGCAGATCAAGCTCGTCGAGAAGTGGTGAAAGTAGCTAGGCAAGAGTTGGTAAAACATTTGCCGCGTATCGCCAGCGAGCAATGGCAAGTAATTTATGATGCAGTCAAAGAATGTTTTGATTCCTACGAGCAGCAAGTGACACAACGAATTGATGATGATATTGCGGCTCGGAAAGCAGAATTGGATAACTTGCTGAAACAAAAAGAATCCTATGAAATCAATCGAGAATTGGAAGTAAAACGGTTACAAACTCTGCAATCAACAGTAGGGGATGAAGTGCATCAAATTGAGTTGGCTTACGATCGCTTGCTGGAAATTAGTGGTTAAAAAGTATGATTGCTGTTTCTCTTACTCAACCTACACCTAATAACTTTTCCCAATGGCAACCCGCCACCTGGGAGAATTATTTAGTTGAGCGCGATCGCTCTAGTTCAGAAAAAGTTAAACTATTTTTTGATGGCAATTACTTGCTCGTTGATATGGGAACAGAAGGAATTAACCATGCTAGCGTCAATAATTTGTTTACCATGTTGTTGGCATTCTGGTTTATCCGCTTTCCAGAGCCAACAGCTAGCTCCCTAGGCGGTTGTTTAATTGAAAAGCCAAATCAACAAGCTGCTGCCCCAGATTTAGTATTATATATTGGGGCTGATGTTCCTCAGTGGCAAGAGGGAGAAGCTCGACGGATTAATCTTAACCAGTGGCGAGTTCCCGATTTGGTAGGCGAAATTGCCGATACCACTTTAACCACTGATTTAGATGAGAAAAAGCAACTTTATGCCACTTTGGGAATACCGGAGTATTGGGTAATTGATATTCGGGGCAAGCGAGTTTTTGCTTTTCGGTTGCAGGCGGATGGCAAGTATTTACAATGCCAGAATTCTGTAGCTTTGCCGGGATTGCCCATCACTTTATTAGAGCAAACTTTGCAACGTTTACACCAAAGAACTAATATTAGTGCAGCGGCTTGGTTTGCCGAAGCGATCGCTAGTTTATAAATGGAGAATCAATAACCTGATTATAATCCAATGCAGTTCAGTTAACTAAGTTCGTAGTTGGGCTTTAGCCCTCTCCGGATTAGGGCTAAAGCCCAACTACGAACTTTTGCGTTCTTTTATTTGTGACCACCTACTAACTGAACCGTATTGGATTATAATCGTAGGTTGGGTTGCGCGACAGCAAAACCCAACCAACCACTGATAAATGTTGGGTTTCCACTGTCGTTTCAACCCAACCTACGTGTATTTATTTTTCATTCCTTAAACTCAAAATGAAGAAGAATTTTAAATTGCCGCAAAACAACTTTATCTATCGGCAGATATTTTCTGAATTTGATCGTTAAAATAATCTTCCTGATATTGCAAAGATTTGGCTAATTCTAACCCTTTTTTCAAAACCAGTAAAGCTTGGGAATTATCTTTTTGCTGCACGTAAATTTGTGCCATTTGATCGTAAACTTTCATTTGCCCATAATAATCATAAGTCTGTTCTTGCACTTGCAACAGAATTTGATAAATTTGTAAGGCATATTCTGGTTGCTCGTGGCGGCGATATAGTTCTGCCAGTTTTTGCAAAGCTTCCCCAGCATAACCATACTGTTGCAGAGATAGGGCTAAACGATAGGTTTCCTGATAATTAATACTGGCATTGTCAGCCTGTTGCAACTTATCGTAATCGATGGCGATCGCCAACTTCAAGGCTACCAACAAATTGACTAAATCTGCCTTCTGGAGATAAAATACCTCTAACTGCTGTTTGGCAAGTAAAGCGTTTTGAGGTTGCTGGAGTTGGTCGTAAATATAAGCTAATTCTTGCAGATAATTAACTTGATTTAAAGGATCATTTTGGGACTTGGCGATCGCTAACAGTTCTTCATAATAAACCGCCGCTTTGGGGTAATTCAACCAGGAAATATATAGTTTCCCCAAAGTCTTTAAAGTCGCTGCCACCGTCGCCCCATCCTGCTGCTGACGAGCAAATGCCAAAAACTTTTCATAGACATCAGCCGCTAATTTGAGCGATCGCACCTGTTCAAATGCTACTCCCAAAGCCTGCCATAATTCCGGATCTACCGGGGGTTTCGCCTCCGCTTCTTGCTGAATGGTTTGCAACCGGGCAATAATTACCGATAAATCATTAGTGCGATTTTCTCGCCAAGCCACTTCCCCCACCTTACCCAACGCCTGCACCTCGGCAATGGCTCCCAAGGCGCGACGCAAGCGCAATTCCCGATACCAAACAACAAACGCCTCCTCCACTTTCCCCGCTTGCAACAGTTCTGTACCTTCGGTGTGGAGAGCATCTAGCGCCTGAGTTAATTTTAAACGTTCGGCAGGAGAAAGAGCGCGATCGCCTGTTTCTGGCAACAGAGGATCTGGGGTTTTAATTTCTAGGGGGTTAATTTCTGGCGGAGAGGCGGAAATTACAACACTGCCGCAGCCAAGTAAAAGGTAACAAGTCAAGAACAAGAAACTGGTAATTTTCGCTTTTAGGCGTTGGCTGTTTTTCTGCATCTGGGGCTAAATTTCCTGGCAGGGCAAATTTTTCCTCTTTGAAACCTTAAGTTAGTTTACCGCAATTGTTTAGCTATTTTACTCATTTTTCATTCCCGATCCCAAAAATTGATCTGGATCTATACCCATTTCCCTCAACCTTTCAATTAGCAAAGCATTTTGGGCTAAAATCGCTTCCTGTTGTGCTAGAGCCGCTTCTTTTTGTTGCCGCTCTGTTTCTGCTTGTGCTAGAGCTGCTTCTTTTTGTTGTCGCTCTGTTTCTGCTTGTGCTAGAGCTGCTTCTTTTTGTTGTCGCTCTATTTCTTTTTGTTGTCGTTCTATTTCTTTTTGTTGTCGTTCTATTTCTTTTTCCTGCCGCTCTATTTCTTTTTGCTGCCGCTCTATTTCTTTTTGTTGCCTTTCCCTTTCTTCTGGGGTTGGTATCCAATTATCATCGGCATCATACCACCGCAACCAAGAACGATTCCACCCAAAATAATCGCCAACCCATAATCCTAAACCTAATTTTAGTTCCGGTATCCACACTCGCGGATTCCTCAATATTTGCTCTGAGTAGCGATTCCTGACTAAGCGAAAAAATCTTAGTTGATCGGTGCGATCGTTAAACACAAAATAATAGGGAACTTTCAAGATTTGCTCGTAAACTTGCCATTTAGTTGGGGGTTGATTGGGGGCTGAAGTTGTTTCCCCTAAATCTTCATCTTCTGTGCCTTCTGACAGCAATTCTACTATAACTAAAGGACTGACCTTTTCTTGCCAGATAACGTAACTGGCGCGGGCATCTTTTCCTTGATAAAATCTTGGCACTCCAATTGCTAAGAACCAATCTGGACGCTTGTACCAATTGAGATGGCGCAGGTCATAATAGATATTAAAATCCGTAGCCGAAAACATCTGCTCCCAGGGATAATTCGGCGGAAAGCAAGTATGATCTAGCAGGCGAGGCTGGGAGATATGAAAAAAATCGGGCAAACCAGAGTCCTCCGGGTTCTCGCTGGGTAAATCATACATCGTGGGCAGTGCCACGGTTGGTAAAGGCTGGGATTCTGGAGTGTACATAAAACCGCCCAAAAAACGTCTATTTTTTTCAAATTAGCACTCTGTGCTAAAAACCGCGATCGCAATTCCCTCCACTAAAATTAAACCGAAGGCGTTGCTCAATCAGTAGGGCGAATTACCATTCGCCCTGACTAGGTATCCTCCGGAATTCTCAACATCCATTCAGCAAAATTAATTAATTGGTTTTGAGCCTGCTGGACATTGAATTGGTGTGGACTTATCAGCCGGAGCCTTTGGCACAGATGGCGAAGAAGTAGAAGGTTTTTCAGTGATGCAAATCTGACCGACAGGGACATTTTTCCCACTATCTTTGAGGATAAAAATTACCCCCGTGTAGCTAAATAGCTCAGGATTTTTGGCTTGTGCTAAGATAGCTACACTCTTAGAAATGTCACTTTGAGGCACAATTTCGTACTTATAGTTCGCAGTTTCTGGATTGCCTCCTAAGCCTAGCTCTTTGACATCTTTAGCAAATTTACCATTCTTGGATTGATAACCTTCTTGAGCTTTCATTAAACCGCTAGTATACTGGATACCTTCAGCAGATTGAGCTTTTTTCAGCTGGCTTTCTAGACTTTCTACCTTCACATCCGCAGGTAAAGTAGTGGTTTCAGCCGTCTTTTTTAGCACTGATGCTTTGGGGGAAAATTCTCCAGGGCGGGGGGTTTGAGGACTCAGCCCTTCTAATTGCAGGCGCAACTCTTTATCGCCAGGGAATTCAAAAATAGTCTGGACTTTCGTTTGATCGTTGACAATCAAATCGATCTGCATCGGCTTAGTGCCAGCATTAACTTTATACTTCATTTCCAAGGCAACTGGGGGCTTCACGCCTTCTGGCAAGATAAATAGTTTGCCTTCGGAATTAAAAATCAATGTTTGTTGCTGTCCATTTTGTCCCGCTCCTTGCCACTGCCCCAACAATTTTTTTTCTGGGGGAGTTCCGAACAGGGAGCAGCCAAAGAGGGAAAATAAAGACAGGGCGATCGCGATACTGCTTGCCTGTCTGGGGATTAATATGCGGTAGATCAAATTTTTGCTCCCAATACATAGTTACCCGCTCAGGATAGCAAGGACTGACAGTTGTGGCAACGCACTAAGATTGGTTTTTGCTTCCAAGAGGTTGATATTGAACTCAATTACCGAAATTTTCATTGTCACTTATAATCTGTAGACTTATAGTCTGTACTCCAGCGAGTATGATGCTGTGAGTTATCAAAATCCACTGAAAATCGAGCAACGCTTTGGACTTGCCATCAAGCAGCGTCGTCATGAGCTTGGGATATCGCAAGAAGAATTGGCCTTTAGATCTGAACTACATCGTACATATATTTCAGATATAGAAAGAGGCTCTCGCAATCCTTCACTGAAAAATATTGAAAAGTTAGCAAAAGCATTGGATATTTCAATTTCTACCCTTTTCACTAGCTATGGGATTGAGGAAAAATTAGACAATGTTTAATGATGAGCAATGGTTTTCAAAATTAGTAATGAGAATATTAATAAGTCTAGAATCTCACCTTTTAAAGAACAAATTTTATTCCCAAGTCCAGATTATATTATTGCAGAAATGATTAATAAAGATAAAGAAGATAAATTTGAATTAATTCAACAGTTGTTAAAAAAACAGGCTAAAAATCCAGATATTCCTGACCTATATAAATTCTTCTTTCAAGAAAAGCTTCAATTAGAAGAAGTCAAAGCAACAGTTTCTTTAAAAACATCTAATCGTTCAGATCGAAGATATCAACCATTATTTGAAGCGGCAATCATTAAAGCAATCGGCTATACATTACAGCAGAATTGGCGATATTATATGGTTGCTAGCACATTAACTCCTGCTGATGAGACTATATTTAGCAAAGCGATCGCACCTCATGGTATTGCTTTAGGGCAAAACTTTAAACTTGTAGATGGCACATATCTTTATAATAAGAAAGAAGATTTAGTTTCTCTAATTGAATCTGCTATTAAATAAATAAAAATATTAGTTTCAACTGATTTTTAAAGGCAACTCTAACTGCTCATTTGTAGGCAATTTATGGCAAAACTCTGGCTTTTCTAAGAAATCGATAATAGTTTGAGCGATTGCTTTTGATGCCAAATATGGAACCCCATTACCTATAGTCTTAAACATATTAGTTAGCGTCATATTTGGGGGAAGAACAAAGTTCTTTGGTAAAGATTGAATAGCCAGAGTTTCAGAAACTGAAAGTCTGCGAACTTTATAGGGATGTAAATGGACTTCGTTATTCCCATAACAAGCTGTTGGAGAATATCGCCATCTATGTAAACGTTTAAAGGATTTTCTGGAAATATCCCCTTCTTCAACTACCATAAATCTTTTAATGCCAGCCTGGGGTTTAAAATAATGTTCAGTATTTGGATGGTTTAACACATCATTATTTTTAAACCAGTGTTCCACAGTTAATTCATTGGGAATATTGTCAGGATAAGGTAGAATAGAGTTTTCTTGAAATTCATTAGTTATAGGCCAAGAATAGGTCAAAATATTATTTTTAGGATAAAGTATCTGCTTTTCCCAAGGAAAAAATAAATCGAATGGTTTTGGGTGGCGCTCATTGCTCAGATTGTCAATTAGTTCTTTTTTAAACCCAATTAATATAATTCTTTCCCTGTCTTGGGGAACTCCATATTCAATGGCATTAATCAAGCGCTCTACCAAGAGATATCCCGCTTGAGTTAACTTGTGTTTTAGCTCTTCAAAAAAGATGCGATGTTTTTTTGTTTTCCACAATCCCTTTACATTCTCAAATAAGAAGAAATCTGGTTGTTGTTGGCAAATTAATTCAATATATGCAGCCGAAAGTTTACCATTATCTCCTTCAGAACCCCGATTTTTTCCACCCACCGAGAAATCAGGACAAGGTGGACCGCCTATAAAGCCAACAAGATTGCTATTTTTGCGAACATCCTGAAGTGCATACCAAAGACGCAAAGCATCTTCACCTTCAGTAAGCTTCATCATATCTACTTCGTGATAGCCATGTTCAGGCAATGGTAAATTTAGGCATTGTCTCGCATAACGATATGCTTGGAGAAAAGGGGCATAAATTTCATTGACATAAACTATATTAAAGCCAGAAAGCTCAAATCCTAAATCAAGAAAACCAGAGCCTGCAAAAAAAGAAAATATACTGGGAGGGTTTTTCATAACTTAAGTTGTTTTCAACCGCCAACCCTTTTTTACTACTTGACGAGCGCGAGCGATCGCCAGAGAATCATCAGGAACGTCTTCGGTAACTACGGAACCTGCCGCTACGGTGACATCTTCCCCTAAAGTTAGGGGGGCAACTAATACGCTATTAGAACCAGTTTTAGTGCGATCGCCAATTTTGGTCCGATGCTTCTTCACTCCATCATAATTGGCAGTAATTGTCCCAGCACCAATATTTACCTGGTTGCCTAGGGTAGCATCCCCCAAATAGGATAAATGAGCCGCATTGGTGCGATCGCCCAAGGTAGCATTTTTTAATTCAACAAAATTCCCGACTCGACATTTAGCGCCAACTTGAACGCGATCGCGCAAATGGGTATAGGGACCAATTTTTGTCCCCTCTTGGACTACACTATCAGTTACAACTGAATATAGTACCTTGACATTTTCGCCAATCTGACTATTTTCAATTAAACTTCCCGGACCAATTCGACTGCCTGCCCCAATTACTGTAGCTCCTCGCAGGTGGGTTTGGGGTTCCACAATGACATCGGGATGCAATTTGACCGTATCATCAATGGTGATGCTATCCGGGTCAATTAAAGTTACTCCCGCCGCCATCCAATTGTCTTTCACCCTAGTTTGCAAAATTTGATAAGCTGTGGCTAGTTGCTTGCGATCGTTGATGCCCAAAATTTCCCGCTCATCTTCCACATCCACTGCCATCACCGGATTGAGGAACTTGACAACATCGGTAAGATAGTATTCCTCTTGGTCATTATTCGGTTGCAATTGGGGCAGTACTTGGGCTAAATCCGACCAGCGAAAGCAATAAACTCCCGCATTAATCCGGCGATTTTGTTTCTGTGCCGCCGTACAATCCCGATCTTCGACAATTTCCTTGACAATATTCTGCCCATCGCAAAATACTCTGCCATAACCCTTGGGATGGGGCAATTGTGCTGTCAATAAGGTAGCGCTATTGCCGCATTGTTGATGGGTGTCTAATAGCAGTTTAAGAGTTTCGGGGCGCAATAGGGGAACATCGCCATTTAATACCAATAAATCGCCCCCAAACCCTTCTAGATGGGGTAATAATTGTTGAATGGCATGACCTGTTCCCAGTTGCTGGGTTTGTTCCACAAACTCCAAACTGGTAAAAGATTGTAAAGCATTTTTCACCAAATCCCCCCGATACCCGACGATCGCGATCTGTCGTGCCGGGGCAATTGCCGCTACGCTGTGTAAAATTCGCTCTACCAGCGATCGCCCTCCCAAAGAATGCAATACTTTGGGCAAATCCGATTTCATCCTCGTCCCGCGTCCCGCCGCTAGAATTGCTACCGCTACCATGCCTTTAACTGCGTTAGTCTACTCCCAACGCGAGTATATCGCGTTCTTTTGGATCTTGGAGAATTTATCTAGTCCTTGGAGGGAAAATTTCTAGGCAACTGAGCTTTGAGCAGTGAAATTTTTGACAATGGCATTGGTTTGGGTAGTGAGAACAAATTCCCGAAACTGCTTGATTAACTTAGGATTGCGCCACCCCTTCGCCGTTTCCTCATCAATGATTTCTAGTGCTTTGGCAGGAGGAAAAGCCAATTTATAGGGGCGCTCGCTGGTTAAAGCATCGTAAATATCAATAATTTGAAATACTTGAGCCAGGAAGGGAATGCGATCGCCCATTAACCCATCAGGATAACCGGAACCGTCCCAACGTTCGTGGTGGTGGCGAATAATTGGGATCACCCCTTGCATTGTCCGCAACGGCTTGCAAATTTTTTCGCCAATCAGCACGTGCTGATTCATAATTTCCCGTTCTTCCGGGGTAAATTTGCCCGCCTTCAGCAGCACGGCATCAGGAATCCCCACCTTACCAATATCGTGGAGATAGCCGCCCCAAATCAAGTTACGAATTTCCGCCCTAGACAGTTGCAAAAATTCCCCAAAGGCTTTTCCCACCTCTACCAATCGTTCGCAGTGATCCCCCGTATTCGGATCGCGGCTTTCTACCGCCCTGGCAATAGAAAATAATACCTGTTCGGCATGATCCAAATCTTCATTTAAGCGCTTTTGCCGGACGAGATATCGTACCCTAGCCGAAAGTTCCAAACGATCGAAAGGTTTGGTAAGAAAGTCATCTCCCCCAGCTTCAATGCCGATGATCCGCGATCGCCGATCGTTCAATGCTGTAATAAACACTACTGGGATCAACCTAGTAGCATCATCCTGTTTCAGTCGCCGACAGACTTCAAACCCATCCATTCCCGGCATCATCACATCCAATAAAATCAAGTCTGGATTGGTTTCAACTACTTGGGCGAGGGCAGTTGAGCCACTATCAGCTTCTAGAACTTCGTAGCCTTCTACTGAGAGCAGGGCAACTGCTGTCAGGCGACTGGAGGGATGATCGTCAACTACGAGAATTTTAGCTTGTTCAGTATCGAATAGATTGCCTGAGAAAGACCGCGTTGGGGAAACTACAGTAGCACCTGACAAATTCAGCATGACTTACCCCAAAGTTTTTTTGAGTATTTTTAAAATTCTAATCACCAGTTTAGTGGTTTCCAAAGATTTTATCTACTTTAGGATTTGCGAATCTCTCTCTAAAGAGGGACAGCCAATCGAGTGTAAGCCTTATTTTCATTTTAAGATGATACCGAAGTTACAAATTTCGATAGCGATCGCAAATGGGGTGATGGGGTGATGGGGTGATACTGAAGCTCAACTATGAACTTTTGCTCTTAATTCCCTATTTCCTGTTTCCTGTTTCCTATTCCCTGTTCCCTGTTCCCTGTTCCCTATTCCCTATTCCCTATTCCCTGTTCCCTATTTTCCATTGCCCACTCCAAA
>CAKZHE010000153.1 GCA_936920195.1 uncultured cyanobacterium
GCTCTGCCTCGCTTGGCGCTCATACGAGGCAGAGCCTCTCAATGGGCATTCCCAGGCAGAGCCTGGGAACGAGTAAATGGGTCAGAAACGGTATGAACAGAAACCCCCGAAAAAGGCACAAAGTCAAAAGCCTAGACAGGTACAGGGTTTCATCCTCCTCACAAAAGTCAACAGTAATTTCCCATAAGTTTTTTCTGGCGGTGATATGAACTTCTGGATAAATGGGTAGCTTATTTTTAAGGTACTCAAAAGATCGCTACTTCACAGCGATCTCTATCTTTGGGAGTAATCTGATGGCACGTAATTCTGCTCAAACCTTAGCGAAACCGAATCAGCAGGGAGCTAAACTCGATCGACTCACCCCCAAGCAAACAGAATTACTCCCTTTTTACCGAGAAAAGTGGAGAGCGATCGCCCTGACTGAGCAACCAATCGATCGGCAACTGGCTAGGGCTGCCGTCAGTCAAGCATATCAGGCGATGGGATTTTCGGCTCCAGAGATGGCCTTTCATAGCAGTCCCTCAGACGCTTTGAATGCGATCGCCCTCAACCCCATGAGCAAGGAATTGCAAACCGAGTTAGCCACCTATTTGAAAAAGAAAATTTATACCTACTGGCAAAAGGGACAGTTAAATCGCCAGAATATTCAAGCCAACTTAAAATATATTTTGGGGCAGGATGTGACCAGTCGGGCGCGACAACTATTAGTCACCCCCACATCCCTATTAAGAGCATTGGTTCACCAATTGCGAACAGAACTACGGGAGCAACTTAGCGAAGAACTAATTCAGAAAATCGCCAAAGAAATGAACATTGTTTCCCCGCGATCGCAGCGTCAACTAGAGCAGCAATTGGGCGGCGGGTTTAAAATTCGCATTGCCAATCAAATGCTAGGGGAATTGCAATACCAATTGGGCGGATTGTTAGAAAAACTGCTGGGGAAAGAATTAAGCAGTAGGGTAATCAAAGACATTGGCAATAGTTTATGGAAAGAAATTGACAGCCAACCTAGTCACGAATTGCACTTGCAGTATTGGGATTATTATCCCGGCTTATTTGATTTCTGCGTCTCAGTCTTAAACTGCCAATGTCAGCCCGAAACTTGGCAAGCCTTTCAATCGCTAGTGCAAGATTGCGGCTGGATTTACGCCGCCCAGGAAACCGTATTAATCTGCGATCGCCCCCAGAAAATTGCTTTAAATGCCGATTATACTCTCCATGCCAACGGAGAAAGCGCATTACAGTTTGCCGATGGCTACAGCATTTATAGCTATGAAGGCGGAACTTTACCCAAAAAATACGGCGCTGTCGCCATCAAAGACTGGCAGGTGCAATGGATTACTCAAGAAAAAAATGCCAAAATCAAGCAAATCCTCATTCAAGGAATTGGCAGGCAGCGAATTTTTGCCGAAGTTACTCCCGACAACTTAGCCAGCTTCTTGGTAAAAAATGACCTGAAGATTAAATCGATTACTTCTCAGCAAGAAAAACTCTTATTACCGATTCAACAAAAATGGGCGGCAGCGACTACCAAAGCAATTAGTCAGGGAGAAATTGAACCAGCGATCGCTTCTGCCTATAGCATCTTGGGAAAAACCGCCCCCACCAAAATTCTGCGCGAACCACCAGAAACAGCTTTTTATCAGCTTTTGGAGAATCAAACCGTCAATGAAAAAATTAGCAATCTAATCGGTATATTAGATGCTAAATTGCGCCAACAATTGCGCCAACAAATAATTAAATCTTTGCACCCCAAAGAAATTACCGAATTAGTGCATGAATCCGCTGATTTACTAGCAGATGATAGTATTCAAGATATTACTCAACTGCTAAAATCTAACCTTTTGACTTTGCCCTTAAAAGAATTAAGTGACAAATTAGAAGCTGAGTTAGACTTACAAATAGATGGCGATGTCAAAGCTCAGATTATCGGTAATTTTGAACCACAGGATAAAAAAATCTTCACTCACTTCAAAAATGAGTTATTAGCCCAACTGATTCGAGAACTAGATAGACGTTGTGGCGATTTCTTGGTGCAGCAAATCGGACAAAAATTAAAGTCAAAATTGCTGAATGCCATCAAAGACTACTGGCAGAACGATCCCAAAATTGAGGAGGCAAATCACAGCCAACAACTAGAGTGGGATGTCAAGCAATATGCGGCATTATTTGAATTTAGCACTGCGGTTTTAGAGTGCCAGTTATCAGCAGAAACTTGGCAAGTATTTCAATCTTTGGTAAACTCGAGTCGAGAAATATACACACTTTCAGATACTTGCGTTGCCCTAGATCGCCCCTTAACTAGAAAAGCTGAATTGCCAAAAGCTGCCCAAAAAACTGAAGGTGAATCCGAGAATACCAATCTGGTTGAGCATTTAATTTACATTACCATTAGATTGCCCGCAACAACCACCTTTTCTGGGTTGTCCTCTTTACTGACTTTTAGCGGTAATTCCATCCAAAATATTTGGAATAAGCTATTTAATGGTCCTATTCTGTTTAAAAAGTCAGCAAATTTGAATTTCCAAGAAAATAAAAAAGATTTCTTGAATGACGACTAATCCATAATCGTCGAAAGTTCCGATCCTACTTTCATTCTACCTTTGGCAATAGCCCGGAGCAACCGATCGATGGCATTGCGATGTTCATCATCGAGGGATTCATCTAATATAGCGGCAAGCAGCCCATAGCGATCTGCTAAAGTGAGACATCTGGAATGGGCAACTTGAGCAAACAAGTCAGAGAGGGCAAAAGGCAGTAGACACATTTGGGTATTCACGATCAATCAGCGGAAATCAATACTTATACTATGCCCTAAGAATAAATACCTGATGGTGACGGAAGGTATAAGTTCCTAGCGATCGCTACCTAGGATAACTTGCGATCGCTATCAGTGTAAATCGCGATCGCGATCGCAGTCAAAATATCGAAACAATGTATTTACGCCTCCAAACCGGGCTAAATTACTGAGGCTGTGGGGAAACAATTCCCCCCAGCTACCTGCGGGAACCACTATCGGGTTCAGGATTTCAGGATTTACGCTGACACTTAATCGAATTTACTGAATACAGCCTTCCAAGCGAAAATTCTGGCTAATTCTACGACCAAACCAATATACAATCTCCGGGGTTAGTCATTTCGATTTCATGCAAAATCTTCCCATTGGGAATGATTTTAATTAGCTCATCAACGCTATAGCCATTGAAATCTAGAAAGTTAATTTGATTGTAGGTGATATATCCCTTATGAGAATTCAAAATAATCTTTTCTAGGTAGATATCTTGCACTTCCCGTCTAAGTTCCGTAAAGGCGTAGTTACTAATTACCAAATCATACCGATCTTCGACTGACAAATCCTCGGCTGTCTTGCAAGAAATTGAGGTATTAATTTGAAAATGATTCAGATATTTTTGAGTCAGCCCCAAGACAGGTTGTAAATCTACCAAACAGTAGGATTTCACCGACCTAAAGTAGCTGTCAATAATGCGGCAAAGTCCGCCATAGCCTACGCCAATTTCACAAATATTTAAATTATTCAATGTCCCAAATTCATGTTCAAGATCGCTGAGGACTTTTATATAGCGAATAGTTGTGGGGGAAATTTCGCCAATTTGGTCGTAATTGAATTTGATCGGATTTCCCACCGTGTCATTCTGTTTGAATTCTTCAATATAATCTGCAAAGAGTTTTAACTTTTTCGCTACTTCTAAATACTCTAAACCTTGCTTTTCAGAATCATGTTCTAAGGCGAAGTTGTAGGTTTCATTGCGGCGAAAGTCATTGAATAGGGAATCATCGTGAATTGCTTGTTGGCAAAATTCTGGATATTTACCATTGTCAGTCAGACTGGTGCCAAAATTAAGTCCATCAAATATCGATTGATCGTACAGTATTGGTTTGTCCTGAGTCATAAATCTCCTTGGGATACAGTAAAATACTTGAGAGTCAGGTTATCAAGATTTTCAATATTTGTCAATGGGAATCTGGTATAATGATTGAACTTAAAATTAGCTGCGATCGCCTCAACTGGGAACATCACCATGCCAGCCTACAAACTACTGTTAGTTTCCACCTCCGTTGGTCCCCTGGGAACCGGATTAGGAGGAGGAGTGGAATTAACCATATTGAATTTAGCTAAAGCTCTCCACCAACGAGGACATGAATTAGAAATTGTCGCTCCGGCAGGTTCGCAGATAGATTTATTTAAAATTCATCAAATTGCCGGGGCATTCCAAGTTCCTTGTCAAGAACAACAGCGGACAGATCCCATTACTATGCCGGGAAATTCTGTGTTAGCAAATATGTGGAACTATGCTTATCAAGTTCACCAGAATTATGATTTAGTCATCAATTTTTGCTATGATTGGTTGCCCCTATATTTAACACCTTTTTTTCACAGCCCCATTGCTCACTTAATTAGCATGAGTTCTCTGACAGATGCTATGGATGGGATGATTGCAGCAGTAGTCAATCAGTTTCCCCATACCGTCGCCATTCACTCCCAAACTCAAGCGGATACATTTAGCTTTGGGAAATCCCTGCGTTGCATCTTGAATGGCTTAGATTTATCCTTGTATGAATTTAGCGATCGCCCTAATAATACTTTAGCTTGGGTAGGTCGGATTGCGCCAGAAAAAGGTTTAGAAGATGCCGTGCAAGCCGCAAAAATTACTGGCATTCCTTTAAAAATCTTTGGTTTAATGCAGCACCAAGATTACTGGCAGCAAATTTGTCAAAAGTATCCAGATGCGCCGATAGAATACCTAGGATTTTTGCCCACAGCCCAATTGCAACAAGCATTAGGCAAATGTCGCGGCGTGTTGATGACTCCTCGTTGGATTGAAGCCTTTGGCAATATTGTAGTGGAAGCATTGGCTTGTGGAACCCCAGTCATTACTTACCACAGAGGGGGACCAGCGGAAATTGTCCGGGATGGGGAAACAGGTTTCTTAGTCGAGCCAGATAACGTGGATGGCTTAGTGCAAGCGATCGCCCATTTAGATGAAATTAACCGCTTTGCTTGTCGCCGTCAAGTAGAGTTAGAATATTCCTTGACAGCTTTTGGCGATCGCGTGGAAAATTGGATTTTGACACTCCTCAGCCTGAAGGCGTGAGTTAGCCAGTAGGGTGTGTTAGCGGCAGCGTAACGCACCTTTAACTGGTAGGAGGTGCGTTACGCTATCGCTAACACACCCTACTAGGGCTTTTTTATTGCCTCCTGTGACGCACCACCGACAGACGAGTAAAACGTCCCGTCACTCCACAGCCCAGAACCCCAAAATCTCCGCTTTTTCAAATCCTTGAACGTGCCGAATAATTGATGAAACGTACCGTCTCTATCCCAGTCACATTACCTGATGAAAGATTTTTAAATCTGATGAATCAGTGTGCATCAATATTTAACGCACACATTGACTGGGCGATAGAGAA
>CAKZHE010000154.1 GCA_936920195.1 uncultured cyanobacterium
AGTATAAAAGATTTTCTACCCGTTGCCCATTTAAGGAGATGGGGCAGATGTTGCTAACCATTGGTTTATCTACTATGAAACTAACAAATAATGTGGTGAAAAATGCGCTTGAAGAAGTTAGTTTTGCTGAAGTTAAAACCTGGTTGGCTAAAGTTTTTGGTCAATCTATTCTCTCGAAAAGAAAAACTTTATTTCTGGACTTAGATAGAGACACATAAACTGCATGAACAGAAACCCCCGAAAAAGGCACAAAGTCAACAGCCTAGGCAGAGCCTCTCAATGGGCATTCCCAGGCAGAGCCTGGGAACGAGTAAAACCCATCAATCTGACTGCAAATTTTGGAGGTTGGCTAGAGCTTGTTGAAACTCTTCAATGCCTTTAATTAAAGGATGAACATCATACCAACGCTTGACTTCTTCTCCCTCCCAATAACGATATTCTAACAAACAACGATTAAATAATAAACTGCGCTCCAAATCGTTGTTATTAATCGTCTTCGATTGCGAAACTCTGGCTAATACCTGCCATTGATTATCGTCAACTGCCTTCCGATACACATCTCTGGCTAGACTAAGCGATCGCAAAACTGATTTCGCCGTAATTGGCAAGCTGTCGCTACGTTTAACAGCGTCTCGTATTAATAATAATAGCTCTCGGACGTGACCGCCACTCATTAAACATAAATTTTTGAGAGTTTCCTCTTCATCAAAGACACCTGGCACTAAATTCAGTTCAGGATCGATCCTATGAATTCGTTTTTGAATCACTTCCTTAACTTTGTTCAATCCAGGTTCATAAATTTCATTATCTGGCGTTCTAACCATAATCATCGGCAATACTTGGGCATCACTCCCAAAAGCATCCCGCAAATTTGTGGCTCGATGGGAGTAAAGCATCGAAATTGGCACAGTATAAATCAGATGGCAATGTAAAGCTTTTAGTTGCTCATTTCGATCTAAAAAAATGTGATCGTGGTTGCTCCGTCCATCTTCCTGAATGACTGGAACTATTCTGTCTAAATTATCAGCAATTACCACCAAATCTGAGTAACCTTCCGGCAATTTGTTTTTCGCTTCATCAATAAACTGATTTAAAGCTGCCAGCAAAGTTATAGTGTGGGGATTAAAGCGATCGCGAATTTTTCGGCGTTGAGTTGGTTCGGCTCTTAAATTAGCCGTGATTTTAGCAAAGTCAGCAATTCCCGCTTCTATTTCAAACTTTTCTAAAGACACTTCTGTTAAGGCTAAATCTTTCAAATCTTGCCAGCGATCCTTTAACCATTTTAACAATGGAAAATACACTCTACTGCCAGCACAATATCAAAATATCCATCCTCAAAGGGCAATTGGCAAGCATCCCCCTCCACAAACTCGATTTGATTGCCGTTAGTCGCCATCACTTCCTGTCTCGCTCTGGCTAACTGTCGTTCATCAATATTTAGCCCCACCATTTGCAGATTGGAGAAGCGCTCATTTAGGCTCGCAATCGTGCCGCCAAAACCGCAACCGCAATCGAGAATGCGTAATCCATCCTGTACGCCAGCCGCATCGCAAACCAGGCGACACATTTTTTCAGCGGCTTTGGCAAAGTCTATCACTGAACCATCCGCCGCCGCTGGATTTTCCCAATAGCCCCAGTGAACGTGCCTCCCAAAAGCTTGAAGTACCTCCGAATTGCCAGCATTGAAGGCTGTCAGTAAACTATCAAAATATGGCAGTCGAGTTTTAGTTTGCACCATGTCTCAAATTGATATTATTTTAATCTCAGCGATTCCAGTAAACCTGCTTCCAGCATCATCAGCTTAAAAATCATCGGATTAATTACCATTAATTTTACCTCAGAATCCCCAGCGGCTCGCACCGTTTCTTGAGATGGTTTTCCTTCTGGCAAACTAACCTTGCCAAAGTAATTAGCTCTTCCCAAGGTCTTTAAGTGTACTGGTTTGCCGTCTAAGTCTTCTTGTAACACCTCTACCATCCCTTCCATAATCCCATAAAAGCCGTTTACAATCTCACCCTGACGGATGATCGCATCACCCGGTTTAAAGCTGAGAATATTTAGCGGAGCATCTGGATTAAATTGATTCTCCAGCAAATTGGGATTGTAAGTATTTTCCGCCAGAATTTCTAAAGCCTTATGATTTAACATCGCATAAGTCATTTGCGAACTTTCAGTCATTTGGCGAAAAATCTCTTGATCGATGGTAATTACCTTACTATTAGTATGGGAAGATGAGCGCACAGTTGCAGTGTGTTTGCTCCCGTGCATCAACCCAATTTCCCCAAAATAAGTATTGGGATTCAATTTCTTTAATAACGTGAAATCTGTCTCAGTGTTCTCTTTAATTACTTCCACTTCCCCTTCGACTAAGATATAAAAATTTCTCGCCATATCCCCTTGGCGAATGATAGTTTCTCCCGGCTGGTAATTGGCTGTTCTCAGATGAGGAATTAAATCCAGTAATTGCTTATCGGTTAAAGCGGGCAAAACTATCGATAATTGGTCTTGGTATCCAACTTCTAATTTACCATCTTCCATGCGAATAATCCGGTCAGCAGTTCCAAAAATTCGACTATTATGAGTAACCAACAACACCGCACTTCCTTCCTGTTTAGCCAAATCTATAATTAATTCTATGACTTCTTGGCCTGTTCTGCGGTCTAGGGAAGCTGTCGGTTCATCGGCTAAAAGTAAGGGCGGACGATGAACGAGAGCGCGAGCGATCGCTACTCGTTGTTTTTGTCCTCCAGATAGTTCTCTGGGATAAGCATTCATATACTTACTTAGTCCTACGGCAGCCACCATTTCTTGACTGCGAAGCAAGGCTTCTTTCGGCACAAAATCATCCTGCATTTCCAGAGAAATCATCACATTTTGCTGCACAGTCATAAAATCCAACAAATTAAAATGTTGAAAGACATAGCCCACCCGCCGCCGCAATTTCATCCGTTCAATTTCGCTGGCTCCATTCAACTCATAGCCCAAAACTTTTAGGCTACCTTCCCTTACCGAACGCAAACAGCCGATCAAAGATAATAGTGTAGTCTTCCCCGAACCAGATTCCCCAGTTAAAATTACAAATTCCTGGGGATAAATTTTCAAGTTGATATCAAACAAGGTTTGTTTGATATAATTGCCTTCTTGATAATACTGATTCAGGTTTTCAATTTGGACAACTGGATTCATAATTTTTCGGAAGTTTTAACTAAAAATATCAGATGGATCGGCTTCTCGGAGCTTAAAAATAGAAATTCCGGCGGAAACAGTGCAAATTAAACAAACCAATATCAGCACATTTAATAATAAAACTAAGTTCATATCCAAAACAATTTTAGTCGTTTCAGATAAATATTTATAACCAATAGCTGAAATCAATGTTCCAGGTATATAGCCAGTAACTCCCATAATTAGAGCTTGTTGTAAAACAATCATATTTAAAGCGGATTGACTAAAGCCAATGGCTTTCAAGGTGGCATAATTGCCCAGATTGCTAGATATTTTGCTATAAAGTATTTGATACAGAATATAAATGGCAACCAAAACTCCTGTAGTCAAAGAAAATTGTAAGAGAATGCCGATTGAAGAATTGGTTTCTTGCAATCTTCTTTCGGATTGAACTAACTTAATTCTAGGATTTACACTGATAACTTTAGGTAAAAACTTTCTTAAGTCTGCCACCACGCGATCAATATCGCTACCAGGCTTGACTTTAATTAAACCCATATCTACTTTCAAGGGATTGCGCCGAAACAATTTAAAAAAAGTAGCTTCGCTGGTCACAAAACTGGCATCATAGGCAATACTGACTCCAAATTTAAACAACCCAACAATTTTGATCCGCTGTTTGTCTTCCGTCTCCCCAGTTTGGATTTCTTGGGTGAACTCACCGCGATCTTTAAACTTGGCAAGAATCCAGGTAAATTCATCCCTGGAAGTGATATCGAACAAGGCGGAATTTTCAGCTTTTAATTTTTCCAGGTTTTCAGCGATTCCTGGCACGTTGAGGGTGGGCTTAGTTAAAGAAATTCCAAAGACATTGACTCGATTGCGATCGCGAGCATTTTCTTGATCGTGCCATAAAGTTGAAGTTATATAAAATGGGGTAGCAGAGGCCACATTTTTGATCGCTAGAGCTTGATATAAATATCGGGAAGAAAAGGCAATCGGTCGGAGAATGCTAGGAGAAAGGTTACTGCTTAAAAGAATATCCGCATCAAGGCTGGCAGGTATTTGCACCGAGCTATCCAAAAAAGCATCTTTGACCCCGATTTGGATAAACAATAGTACGGTAATACACAAAATTCCCACAATACCAGCGAAGGTGTTATTTCGTTGATATTTTAATTGCAACCAAGCAATGGGAATTTTCCGCAGAGCAATAGTTACCTTTTGAATTACGTTCATCTCTCGGTTTTCCCGGCTTCTCCGATGTATTGCCTTCCCACTCCGGCGGTAAAGTTGCCACTTTTTCGATGCCCTGAGTCATCTATAGATTAGGCTAAATCCTCTGCCAATCTTGGTTTGATTGCACTGATTCATCAATTCTAAACGCCGTTGATTCAGTTCCACCGCTGACCACGGAGCAGCAGTCAAAAAATGGTGTAATTTGTGGTATGCTAATCCTACGGCGTTTTCTGCCATAAGAGTCAGGTTTTTTCCCTCACTTTCTCCTAATAATCCTCCTATATAGTGCGGCTCTATCGCTCCCTTTATGATAAATAGTGCTGAAAGTCCTGCCCAGTCTGGCTTTTTGGCTAATCAGAAGCAAATAAGTGTACGATGATCCAGACTGGGTAAGACTTAGCATCAGTTGCAGGCAGGAATAGGGACGATCGCTTGGATATACAAATCGCAGTCTAAAGTAAAATTACAATGCACAATCTCTTCGATAATTTCTGGCAGACAATTACTTTATCTCTCTTGGCTTGTTATGTGGTTTTTTCTTTTGCAGAGCATCAAATACACAGGCATTTGATGCACAAGAAATTTTTACCGGGATGGGTATATACAAAATTCGACCAATTGCAAGAAATCTGGGAAGCTCATGCTGTAAGGCATCACGGCATCTGGTATCGCGAGTTTGATTTTGAAACCCATCCAGAAGGCATTCACGATAATATAGAATTTCGTTTAGTTGATACCGCGACAATTTTCATTTTGGTCTTGCCGCTCAATTTGCTATTTTTTGCTGCTTCTCCTCTGGCTGGGATAACTTTTATGGTAATGCTATTGGTACACAATTATTGGTGGAATCGATTGCACAGCCAAATGCACTTACCAAAACCAGTATTTTTCGCTAATTGGGGGCTTTTTCGCTGGCTGGCAAGAAACCACTATATGCACCATCAAATGACAGATAAAAATTACAATGTTGTTTTGCCATTTGCGGATTATTTTTTAGGGACTCAAACGGAACCTAGAACTAGAGATTTGCGGGAGTTGTTACGGTTGGGATACCTCAAGCCTCGGTCTGCTAAAACTCAAGTGAGACTGGAGAAAGTTCGCAATCAAGTTGCGGCTAAACGGTTAGAAATTGTCTTCGCTAAAACTCAAGTAGCAGTGCAAAGTTAGTTAATTAAAACGACCGCCATCAGTTAGTTGGTTCGATATTATAGCCAAAAAGCAGTTTTGAGCAGCGCTAAATTGCCATTCTTCATCTGAAGTCAGAAAATTGCCGAAATACCTAGACATCGGCAAACCCCCCTATTTAATTACGGTTCATACCCAACATAAAAACTGCATATTTGTCTACATTAGTTTCAGTAGCAGAAAGCAACGGCAGCGAACCACCGCCGGGGCATTCTCTACTAGCTAAAGCCAGCGGGATAGGGCTGATGAAGGCGAACCCCCCTAATATAGGTTCGGAAAACCACCCTTCATTAGAACGCCTAAGCGCCCACAGTATAGAGATTGGTACGCTCATCCCCTGGTCTTGGAACTGGACTTGCTGCCGAGCGAACTTGCCAAAGTTCAGTTTGGAGTCCTGCAATCTCTTCACCAGTTTTTTTTAAGTGATAACGGAGCTTAAGCACCCCTATGGCAAAAGTTGTTGGCATTGATTTAGGTACAACGAACTCCTGCGTGGCAGTCATGGAAGGTGGCAAACCTACAGTGATTGCTAATGCTGAAGGTTTTCGGACAACGCCTTCTGTGGTAGCCTTTGCCAAGAATGGCGATCGCTTAGTCGGACAAATTGCTAAACGTCAGGCTGTGATGAACCCTGACAACACCTTCTATTCGGTCAAGCGCTTCATCGGACGCAGGTTTGACGAAGTTACCCACGAAGCTACAGAAGTTTCTTATAAAGTTCTTAATGTAAACGGTAACGTCAAAATTGACTGTCCTGCCCAAAGCAAGCAGTTTGCCCCGGAAGAAATTTCTGCCCAGGTACTCCGCAAACTGGTGGATGATGCCAGTAAATATTTAGGCGAAACTGTCACCCAAGCGGTGATTACTGTTCCCGCCTACTTCAATGACTCCCAGCGCCAAGCTACCAAAGATGCGGGCAAAATTGCCGGGATTGAAGTGTTGCGGATTATCAACGAACCAACGGCGGCTTCCTTGGCCTACGGTTTAGATAAAAAGAGCAACGAAACCATTTTAGTCTTTGACTTGGGCGGCGGTACGTTTGACGTTTCCGTGCTGGAAGTCGGCGATGGCGTGTTTGAAGTGCTGGCAACTTCCGGCGACACCCACTTAGGCGGCGACGACTTTGACAAGAAGATTGTGGATTTTTTAGCCGAACAATTCCGCAAAGATGAAGGGATTGACTTGCGGAAAGACAAACAAGCGCTGCAACGGCTGACAGAAGCGGCAGAAAAGGCCAAGATTGAACTTTCTAGCGTGACCCAAGCGGAAATCAACTTGCCGTTTATCACCGCTACCCAAGATGGACCCAAACATCTAGATACTACTCTGACCCGGGCAAAGTTTGAAGAACTCTGCGCCGATTTAATTGACCGCTGCCGCATTCCTGTCGAAAATGCGCTCCGGGATGCCAAAATCGATAAAAGTGCTTTGGATGAAGTGGTGTTAGTGGGCGGTTCTACCCGGATTCCCGCCGTCCAAGATGTAGTTCGCCGGACTCTAGGCAAAGAACCCAACCAAAGTGTTAACCCCGATGAAGTGGTAGCAGTGGGAGCGGCAATTCAAGCTGGGGTGCTGTCTGGGGAAGTTAAGGATATCTTGTTGTTAGACGTATCGCCCCTATCTTTGGGTGTAGAAACCCTCGGTGGCGTGATGACCAAGATTATTCCCCGCAACACTACTATCCCCACCAAGAAGTCAGAAGTCTTTTCGACGGCAGTGGATGGACAACAAAACGTGGAAATTCACGTTTTGCAAGGCGAGCGGGAAATGGCAACCGATAACAAGTCCTTGGGAACTTTCCGCTTGGATGGCATTCCCGCCGCACCGCGAGGCGTACCCCAAATTGAAGTCACCTTTGACATTGATGCTAACGGCATCCTAAATGTCACCGCCAAGGATAAGGGGACAGGTAAAGAACAATCCATCAGCATCACGGGAGCTTCCACTCTCGATAAGAACGATGTGGAACGGATGGTGAAGGAAGCGGAGAAGAATGCCAGCACTGACCGGGAACGTCGGGAACGCATTGACCGCAAGAACCAAGCTGATTCTCTAGTTTACCAAGCTGAGAAGCAGTTGAAGGATCTAGAGGATAAAGTTCCCGCTGGGGATAAAACTAAGGCCGAAGGTCAAATTAGTGAATTGAAAGATGCGATCGCCAAGGAAGATGATGAGAAAATCAAAACACTAACAGCAGAGTTGCAACAAACTCTCTATGCCATCAGTAGCAGCGTCTATCAACAAGCTGGTGGCGCTCCCCCAGATGGTAGTGCTGGTCCTGGTCCCGGCGCTCCCACTGGCGGCAGTTCCGGCGGCGATGATGTGATTGATGCGGAATTCTCGGAACCAGAAAAGAAATAAACATTTCTAGGTTACGCAGAAAAATTATTGAGTTTATAAAGAGGGGTTTTTTGCCCCTCTTTTTCTTGCAATAATATAATTCAATACATTTCAGTTAAGTCTGATCCCCGCAAACCCTGTCAACAGTCTAGGCGCTCCCCCTAAACATTAAAGCGAATTAATAAATAAAATTTATACTTGACTTATTACAAAGGAAGAGTTATACTCAGAGTAGCAACAAATATAGTGTTGACATTTAAGTTTTACATAGGTGCATCCCACTCTTGCCTTAAGGCAGGAATTGCCAAGGTATAGAATTTCTGATTTGTGTGTTTTTAAGTGGGTAATAATTTTATGAATCAAGAACAGCGTCAAAAAACAATTGAAGAAAAGCGTCAAGAGGTAATTGAAGAACAGCGTCAAGAGGCAATTAAAAAACTGGGAGAAGAACCAGTTACTGAATTTACAGTTCATTCTCTCGGTGAGTTTTGCGATATCGTTGATATTGTTGCAGATACATGGAGGAGAAAAGTTGCTAAACGTCAGACTAAAAAATTTAATCCTGCACCGTTTTATTGTGGAGAACTTAGCCCTTGGTTTAGAGGAGTCTCAAATGCCGATTATCCATGCGAACCTAAATTATTACGACTTGACGAAAAATCACTGGAATTTACAGGTATACAAAAACCAATAAAACTTAATACAATCGAAGCTTATTTTCTGCAAAGGTTTAAGACGTTTGGAACTCCATTTTTAGAAAGGGTTCCTAAAGAAGATATAGAATGGCACTTTTTAATGCGCCATCACGAATTGCCGTCACGACTACTAGATTGGTCTAAAGGGAGTTTTATTGCATTGTATTTCGCAACAAGAAAATCTTTAGAAAATTTAGATTCTCAAGAAAATTTAGATTCTAACAACCGTAAACCTAGTTCTGCCGTATGGATGTTGGAACCTAGGAGATTAAGTGAGAAAAGTGAGAGGAACTCTCGGAGTATATACGGAGCGAATAGGAGTGAGCATTTAGACATTATAAAAAAATACTTTCCTCCAAAAGGTACAGAGATCTATTGTACTTATCCTCTGCCGATAATTCCAGATATGTTAGCACCAAGAATACAAGCCCATGTGGGCAGATTTACACTTCACACTTTTAATAAAGGCGGGTTAACAGAGTTTGCTGAAAATACTTTTGATGAAGACAAGTTATCATACTTAGTGAAAATAATACTACCCTCTGACAAACATCTTGCCATATCTAGAAGTCTGCGTTCTACAGGTGTTTCAGATATGAACTTTACACAAGACTTAGATGGTTTGGCAAAAGAATTATCACTAAGAATAAATATAGGTAGATGCGATCACAATCGGTATATGGATGAAGGTAGTCAAGAACAATAACTTGATTACTCATAGGCCGATCAACTGCATAAGTCCTGTTCTAGCTAAATTGTTGAGCATAGAAACGGGCATAGCGATCGCCTTTGGCTAACAAATCTTCATGGCTGCCAGATTCGGCAATTTGTCCCTTTTCCACCACCAAAATCCGGTCAGCACGACGCACTGTTGCCAGCCGATGGGCGATAATAAATACCGTCCGTCCTTGCATCAACCGTTCTAAAGCCTCTTGGACTAAAGCTTCTGATTCCGAATCCAAAGCCGAAGTTGCTTCATCCAAAATCAAAATTCGCGGGTTGAGGAGGACAGCGCGAGCGATCGCAATTCGCTGTTTTTGCCCTCCAGATAAGTTTACACCCCTTTCCCCCACCCAAGTTTCATAACCCTCTGGTAACTGGGTAATAAATTGGTGAGCATTGGCAATTTCTGCCGCCTCTTGAATAATTTCTTTGGCAACCTTGGTTTGTCCAAAAGCAATATTTTGGGCAATCGTCCCAGAAAATAAAATCGTTTCTTGGGGAACAATGCCAATTTGTCGCCGCAAACTTTTTAAACTGACATCCCGAATATTTACCCCATCAACCAAAATTTCCCCGGATTGGGGGTCATAAAACCGGGGCAGCAAGTTCGCCAAAGTAGTTTTTCCCGAACCAGAAGCGCCTACCAGAGCAATCATTTCTCCCGGCGCAACCAGTAAATTCAAATCTTGTAGTACGGGTTGAGCGGCTTGGTAGGCAAAGCTGACATGACGATATTCTACCTTGCCAGTTACAGAGGGAAGGGCGATCGCATTTGGCTGTTCCACCACCCCCGGTTGCACTGCCAACAACTCAAAAATCCGGTCTACCGAGGCTTCTACCTGTTTATATTCATTGTAATTGCTAGTAATTAAGCCAATAGGGTCAATCAACATCGCCACTGCCGCCAAATAGCTGACAAAGCGACTGCCCGTTAAATTCCCTTGAGAAATCTGCCAACCACCCAATAACAATAATAGTAGAACGCTGATCGAATATAAAAAGCCCACAATCGGAATTTGAATCGCTTTCAATCTTTCCGCCGCATACTTAGCCCGACGATTCCGTTCCGCTTCCTGGGCAAAACGATTGAGCGTATAATCTTCCGCAGCAAAGGCTTGGACTAAACGCATCCCGCTAAACAGTTCAATCAGCAACGCCGAAAGATCTGACACCCGATTTTGACTGCGCCGGGAAAAACGCCGCAACTGTTCACCAAACCAACCAATCAGTATCGCCAACAAAGGGGCAATAATCAAAGCTGCCAAAGTGAGTTGCCAATTGATATAGATCATGTAGCCAATCACCGCCACCAGTTGCAAAACGCAGGGAACAAACTGGTGAAAGATTTTGTTGATTATTTCCCCAATCCGGTCGATATCTTCCGTCAGGCGGTAAGTTAAATCCCCCGTTTGCGAAGTTTCAAAATAGCTAATACTCAGATGCTGCAAGTGGGAATAGACATATTTTCGCAGATCGACGGCGATCGCTAAAGCCGCCTTTGCCATCAATACATCTTGTCCGTACTGCGCCGCCTTTTGAGCCAGAAAAACCAGTACCCCCAAACCCGCAATTTGAGCCAGCGCCCCAACATTCCCTTCCCCCACAAAACTCGCCATCTTCCCAGCCAGGGATGCCAGGATAGGCCAAAAAACTGTAAATACTAGCGTGCAAGCAGATGCCTGGGCAATGGTTTGCCAGTGCGGTTGCACGAAGGGCAGCAGTTGCCGATAACTTGAGCGGTTTTTCAAGCCGCAATCTCCATAAACATATAGATACCCTTGTTGACGGTATCAGGTTTTGGGAGTTTCTGGGTAGTAGTACGCCTATTCTAAAACTTTGCATCAATTAGTAGAGACGTTCCGGTGGAACGTCTCCGGTGGAACGTCTCCGGTGGAACGTCTCCGGTGGAACGTCTCCAGTGGATATATTTCCTAGCTTTCAGCCTTTAGCAAAAAATTTTCCAAAAATCTTTGCCAAACCCCTTGACACTTCTTGTAGTATGCTTGTAGCATGAATGTATGGCGAAAGGGAAAGAGCCGCAAAGCCAAGCCCAAAGCCAGAAACGCCGCACCTTGAAAACTAAATATGTAAATGGCCTATTTGTTAACTCTATGGACAACAGCTATTGATTTTGGAGAGACTAGCCCCCTGGTTAATCCCTCCAAAATCAACAGCCAAGAGTCCGCAGACCTGTTCCTAAAAAGCCCAACTGTTTGAGACCTGGGGCTGTAGCTCAGTGGTCTAGAGCGTTTCTCTGTCGAAGAAAGGGTCGCGGGTTCAAATCCCGTTAGCCCCGTCCTCAAACAGTTTTAGGAACAGTCAAAAGCTAGATAGCGGCTAGTAGGTTGAGAAACTAAGCATACTTCACTTATACTACAAGAGAAACGCTAATTTTTCCACCTCCCAGCCATCCATCTCTAGCTTGATGAGAGCATAGCTCAATTGGCAGAGCAGCGCCCTCTTAAGGCGAACGTTGTAGGTTCAAATCCTACTGTTCTCATCTCTTTTATGGCCCCATCGTCTAATTGGTCAGGACATTGCTCTTTCACAGCGAAAACGGGGGTTCAAATCCCCTTGGGGCTTTCGGGTGCGAGTTAACTCTAATTTCTTGCATAGAGGCAACTCAGCACCCGACTCAAACTAGGTCGAGTAGCCAAGTGGTCGAAGGCATCGGTCTGCAAAACTGACATTTTCGTGGGTTCAAATCCCACCTCGACCTTCATCCAGCCCTATCGTCTAGCACGGTCAAGGACGCTGCCCCCTCAAGGCGGAAACGAGGGGTTCAAATCCCCCTAGGGCTATGAGTTTTTTCTGGAGAAGTGACCGAGAGGCTTAAGGTACTTTCCTGCTAAGAAAGAGCGGTTTCACAGCCGCCGAGGGTTCAAATCCCTCCTTCTCCGTTGTGTGGGAGTGGTGTAATTGGCAAACACGTCGGTCTCCAAAACCGAAGACTTCAGGTTCAAGCCCTGCCTCCCGCGCTTATCTTGGGTCGGCTCGCCTATCGGTGCGGGCAGCGGTCCGTAAAATCGTCGCTAATGCGTTGCTGGTTCAACTCCAGCCCGACCCATTTCCTAAACTGCCGGGGAGATAGCTGAGATGGTTTTAGCGCTTGCCTGAAAAGCAAGAGAGGTGGGTTCAACTCCCATTCTTCCCATTCTTCCGCTTTATTGCTAGGTAAACGAACTGGCAAATCACTGTGTAGCGAACCATTTATAATAATTGGTTGTTACCTGTACTTTGTTCCAATGAAATACAGCAAAGAAGTTTTGGAAGAAGCTGTCAAACAGTCATTATCTGTAAGTGGGGTTTTAAGGAAACTTGGTATTACAGGCGGAGGAAGTCATGGTTACATAACTAGGCGTATTAAAGAGTTTTGCATTGATACATCTCACTTCAAAAAACATGGCGAAAACTTGAAAGGATTTAATCCCAAAAAATCTTGGCAAGAAGTTTTGGTCTTAAAATTTAATACCAGAAGAATCCAAGGTTCGCAACTGAAACAAGCATTGCTAGAGATGGGGAGAGAGTATAAATGTGGAAATCCTCAATGCTCAATTGACGATGAGTGGCTGGGGCGCAAGTTGGTTTTAGATGTTGACCACATAAATGGAAATTGGCAAGATAACCGCCCAGAGAATCTTCGATTCCTTTGTCCTAATTGTCACAGACAAACTGCCACTTATGGAAAAAAAAGCCAAAAAATAGAAAGCCCAAAGTACATCTCACACCCAAATAAAAAAGTTCCCCATATAAAAGCCAGAAAAGTTGAGCGTCCCTCTAAGGAGGCTCTGGCAAAAATGATATGGGAAAAACCAACCTCCCACATCGCAAAAGATTTTGGTGTGAGTGATAAGGCAATAGAAAAATGGTGTAAAGCCTATGGTATTTCCAAACCACCAAGGGGATATTGGAATAAACAAAATAAATGCCAAATCTCGATAGGGAATCAAATTAGTGAGATTCATTGAGGAGTCGCCTAATTGGTATGGCACCGCTCTTTGAAAGCGGCACGATGCAGGTTCAAGCCCTGCCTCCTCAGTTCTGTTCTCACCATGACAGAAAATCCCTACTCCTATAGCCCAACTGGAAGAGGCCGCTACCTCAAAAGTAGTTGTTATTTGTGTGGGTTCAAATCCCTCTAGGAGTATCAAATTCTCACTCGCTCCTGTAGCCCAACTGGAAGAGGCCGCTACCTTAAAAGTAGTTGTTATTTGTGTGGGTTCGATTCCCTCCAGGAGCATGAACGGGATGTAATTCAGCGGCCAGAAGCCATGCTTTGGGAGCATGGAGTCGTTGGTTCAAATCCAACCATCCCGACTTTACCCCTGTGACGTAATTGGAAACCGTCGTAAGCCCAGACCTTGCGTTTTGCTGGTTCGAGTCCAGTCAGGGGTACTGAATCTTTTTAGGCTCTCGTGGCGGAACTGGAAGACGCACTCGGTCGAGAACCGAGTTTCTGATTGCAGGTTCAAATCCTGTCGAGAGCATCAATATACCTGGGTGTGGCGCAGTTGGGAGCGCGGCGGTTTCGGGAACCGCAGGTCGCAAGTTCAATCCTTGCCACTCAGATTTTGCCCCTGTAGCCCAATTGGAAAGAGGTGCCAAGTTTAGACCTTGGAGGTTACTGGTTCAAATCCAGTCAGGGGCATTTGGTGACATCGCGGAGATGGAGCAATGGTAGGCTCGGAAGGCCCATAACCTTCAAATCGGCAAGTTCAAATCTTGCCTCCGCCACCAATTAAAATTAGAATAAAGCACAGGATTGTTAATGGAAAATTATGAATCAACTTTTTATTGTGTTAACTACCGTTTCTGGCGTGGTTACGGCGATTCTTTGGAGTGTGTCTGCAAATGCAAAAATTCCTCACCAAAATCAGGAAAATCTATCGGGTTTAACGAACTTTTCAATTACTGAAAAACAAGGTAGAGAAAGAATTGATTTTATAGCCACCGTTAACAAGCAAGCAGAGTGGAATAAAAAAGCCGCCTTTGCATCAGCAGTAACAGCAGTTTTGCAAATTCTTGTAGCTTGTACAACAGATAGTCCAAAATAAGCTACTTAATTTTCTGGACAGATATGGTGTAAGTAGCTAGCATCAGGATTTGGTATTTCCTGGAGTAGCTTCAACCTAGCCATCTGCTTCAGGTTTTGCAGGCGTGGTGTCAATGGCAACACGGCGGTCTTGTAAACCGCTTATGCGAGTTCAAATCTCGCCGCTTGCTTCAGTTATGCGGATATGGTGTAGTGGCTAGCATCTGAGTCTTCCAAACTCTAGGCACGGGTTCGACCCCCGTTTTCCGCTCTGTTTCAAAATGCGGTTGTGATGTAGTTGGTAGCATCAAAGTTCGCCAAACTTTGTGCGCGAGTTCAAGTCTCGCCATCCGCTTGTTGGTTCTGTAGCTCAACGGCAGAGCGCTCGTCTCATAAGCGAGTAGTTGTGGGTTCAACTCCCACCGGAACTATCTGGGAGTGGAGCTACTGGGAATAGAGCGCTAGGTTTCGACCCTAGAGGTTGTGGGTTTAAGTCCTGCCACTCTCGCTTTTTGTGGGTCTGTAGTTCCAATGGGAGAATGCTTCTCTTGCAAAGAAGAGGTTGTGGGTTCGACCCCCACCAGATCCACTGTGTCTGAAGCCAAAGTGGTCGCGGCGCTGATTTGTGGCATCAGTATTAGGGGATTCGAGTTCCCCCAGACACCTTTGAATTGATAATGGAGGTTATGATGTTAAGATATTTTTGAGAGGTAGATTGCTTAAATTTTTTTTGTTGAGAGCAGTTGATAAAGGCTAATTCAATTCCCTTTTCTAAACAGGCTTGAAACTTGCGGTTATCATTATTTTGAATAGACGCTAGTTTTTCTGCACCGTAAATTGGCTCATAATGGAAAATGCCATTTAACTCAAAAGCTAAATTTAGAGATGGAATGTATATATCAAGCTCTGCTTTTATGGTATCTTTGCGATTGAAATGAATTTCCAAATCTGGATAAAGCTTTAAAAGCTGCTCCTCAAGCCAATCTTCAAGCTTAGATCGTCTAGTTCCATAATTTTTATGGCAATTTTTGTAAGTTGCTGCACATGAATTTGAACAAAAATCAGGTTTGCCCTCTTGTAGTCGGTGTCTTTGTTTATAAAAAAGCTTATCACAGTTACAACAAACTACTTCCTTCGCTAGAATTGGTTTGACGAATAACGGTAAGCCTGCTGCTTTCAAAGCATTATTCCAACTTCCAAATTTCCTGACAACTGTATTGTGTGTTACTGGGCAAGGAATACTTTTATCTCTAACTTTATTTAAGGCAGGAACTACACCGTGAGACTGATAGTATTCTTGGAACCATTTTATTAGTTGGTCTTGAGTGATTTGCATGACAAACTTTAAAAAGTATTGTCATTTTACTATCAAATGGGGTGTGCAACAATAAAAATGATTCTTTAAGAATCGCTATACACCCAAAATTTTGGAAGCTGCTGCCGAGAGGACGGCAACCTGTCTCGAACACAGGAGTGCAGTTAACTACTGTAGGGGTTCGACTCCTCCAGCTTCCGTTATTCAACTGGGAAGATGCCGCTGAATGGACGGCAACTGCGCTTGAACCGCAGGGTACGGCAGCGATGTCGTAGGGGTTCGATCCCTCCATCTTCCACTCATCCACCGGAAGCCGAGAAGCGAGGCACTGTGCTGATAACGCAGAGGTAGAAGGGGCAGTACCTTCCCGGTGGATTTTGGGGTGCGTTGTGGGGAGGTCGCCTAAGTGGAATGGCAACCGCAGAAACTAGGAAAGCGGTTCTCAAAAGGACGACTGGGTTGGTCTAGTAGGGTAAAAAGTTGCTTCGCGACGTTCCCTGAAAACACTAACGGGCAGCGGGTTGCGGAGGCACTGAAAGGAATTAATTGTCCGAGATGGGGGTAGTTCCCATTTGCCTACGGGTGGTAAGGAAGCGCGTTTCCTGAAAGTTGCCGTCGGTCGATGCGGGTTCAAGTCCCGTCCTCTCCATCTAGAGGGGTTTTAACCCTTGCCTGCGGGATGCAGAACTGTTTTTCCTAAAGACGGTGTGCCAAGTTCGACTCTTGGGTAAGGGGTTTTATTGCCAGATAGCTCAATGGCGGAGCTGGCGGCTGTTAACCGCAAGGTTGTGGGTTCGAGTCCCACTCTGGCAGTTCGTTCTGTTTGACATTTCCTTGAGGAATCTACAAATAGAACTTTAAATATGGGAATGTGGCTCAATGGTTAGAGCAGTCGGCTTTTAACCGAATGGTTGCGGGTTCAAGTCCTGCCATTCCCATTTATCCACTGGAGGCCGAAAAGCAAGGCGCTAGTAATAAAGCGTTGCTATTGTCCACACTGAAAGATACGATAGTTTAGTGATGATTTGGGCATATAAAAATGGATGAACAACAAAGGTACGAAAATTTTATAAAAGGCTTGTTGAAATTCATAAATAAGCTCGACAATAAAGCGGCACTGTTCATACATCTTCATAGGAAACTATACAACAATTTCGATGATGTACAACTAGCACCAGTTTTATTTGTACCCATTATGGAATCTTTGTATGTCGATTTAGTTATTTCATTGGCTAAATTATATGAGCAGGGTTCTACCAGAAACCTCAACAAGTTCCTTAACTTTGTTGAAAGTAATCAGCATAAAATTCGTTGGAATGGGGAAGGAATTTCACAACAAAAACTAAGCGAACATAAACAATTGCTAGAATCTGAGAAAAGTGCTATTTCTCATGTACTGGCGCAAAGAAACAAGTACTTTGCTCATCACGATTGCAAATATTTTACGGATTCAGAAAAAATAAATGATGATTATCCAGTAACAATTGATGATTTTAGAAGGTTGATTGAAGTTGCTTGGAAGATTATTAACGAACATTCTTTTGCTCTTAATAAATTCAAGATGATTTCACAAAGTCCGTGGTATGTTATTTCGCTAGAACAAATCTTTGAAAAGCTTCAGGAACTAAATAAAACCAATACCAAGGAATTCATTGGTTGATATAGAATGCCTCAAATCCTCACCGTTAGCTGCAAGTTGTCAGTACATCCACATCAGGTTGAAAAACTGAATGCGGTACTTAATACATTTGCTAGTTGCTGTGAGTATGTGAATCAGAAAACTCCAGGGAATCTGACCAACCAGATAGCTCTACAATCTTTGATTTATAAGGAAGCACGCGCATATTCAGGACTATCTGCTCAGATGACTATTCATGCTATTCGCAGAGTTTGCGCTAACCGCAAAACAGCAAAACAGCAGAATAGACTCGTCAAAGGGTTTGCCCCTACCAGCGCCAATTATGACAGTCGAACCTTTACTTTTAAAGAAAAAGACTGGACGGTAAGTTTGACCACACTTAAAGGGAGAGAAAAATTCTCTTTGCAGATTGGCAACTACCAGCAGCATTCGTTGACAGGGAGGAATCCCAAGTCAGCAGTGTTGGTGAAGCGCAAAGATGGCTCCTTCTACCTGCAAATCCAAGTAGAATCTGAGCCACCAAAAGCAGAAAAAACCAATCAGGTTTTGGGTGTTGACTTGGGAAGAACAGACATTGCAGTTACCTCCAATGGAGAAAAATTTAGTGGCAAACAGATAACTCAGATTCGGGATAAATACACCCGCGTTCGGACTTCCTTGCAGCAAAAAGCGTCTAAAGGCACAAGATCTACTCGTCGTCGAGTGAGACAGATTTTGCAACGGTTGAGTGGGCGCGAACGAAGATTTCAGGCGCAGGTTAATCACACCATTAGCTGCCAAATTGTCCAACAAGCCAAGACTACAAGCCAATCAATTGCATTGGAAGACTTAACAGGAATTCGAGCGCGAACCAACCAACAACCGCGTTCTAAAACTGAACGCAGGAGAGCTAACAGTTGGGCATTTTTTCAGTTACGCCAATTTCTAGTCTATAAAGCAATAAAATTGGGCGTGAAGTTAGTGTTGGTTGACCCTCGTTATACCTCACAGACTTGCCACAAATGCCTGCACATTCATCCAGTACAGGGAAAATCATACAGAAGTGGCAAAAAGTTTCAGTGCGGTCATTGCAACTGGTGTGGCGATGCGGACGAGAATGGTGCTAAAAATATTTCGGCTTTGGGGCTGCTTTTAGACCAGCCTAGAGGTTCAGGACTGGCTTGCTCTCTGAGCGACAATTTCCTAGGGCTACTAAAATCTCCGACCTCTGCGTAAGCAGTTCGGGGAAGTTTAACTCCTCTACCACCCATTGATCCGCCGGAGGCCGAAAAGCGAGGCACGATTCTTACAAAATCGCGGGAAGAGGGGCAGTACCTTTGCGGCGGATTGGTTTGTTGATATTTCCCTCTGCCAATGGATATGGCGCTGATTCTGCGAAGATCGGATGCGATGGTTCAATTCCATCCAGAGGGGTTGATGACCTTTTTTGAATTCAAAATTCAAAATTCAAAATGAAGAATGGAAATAATTTTGAATTGGAGCGAAGCAACTTGACCACTGGAAGCGCGATCGCCCTTGGCATTTTTCAATTTCACAGGACTTACGCAACTATTCTAGAAATAGGGGCAACCACGGGGGGATTGCCCCTACAAAACGCTATATATAGAGGCTCTGCGTAAGTCCTGTTTCAATCAGATTTCCAAAATATTTTTTCAGGGAGGCTTGACAATCTTGTAGTGCTTAGTGTAGTATAAGAGTAATCAAATCAAATAAGAGGGTAAAAAATCAGGCAGTTGCCAAAGATATATCTAGAAAATATATGGCTTAAATTCACTAAGGTTATCGTCAAATAAACTAACTTGAGGAGGTGATGTCATGGTTCACATTCGTTTTGAAGGACGTTCTTTTGATATTCCCGAAAGTCAGCTGGGAATTACTGCCCAAACCAGCGATCGCGCCATTAAGGAAAGTCTTGCCAGACACCTAGATATTAGCTCAAACCGCTTGGAAAACTACGTTTTAGACCGTCGATCGAGTGGCGATCTGATCCTGCGTCCAGAAGCTGTTTACGGCTAATTAATTATCTCCGCGCCCTCACCAAAAAAGCTTACATACTTGCTCAATGGTAGAGCATTTCCCTTTAACGGAAACTGTTGTAGGTTCAAATCCTGCGTATGAAAACCAACGCTTTTTTAACTTGCGCGGAGTACACATTTGGTAATTTTTTATTAATCTGGCGATTCGCTTAATTTGTACAGGACTTACGCAACTATCCTAGGAATAGGGGCAACCACGGGGGGATTGCCCCTACAAAACACTATATGTGGATGGTCTGCGTAAGTCCTGTTGTAGTAGTAATCTTTCTAGAACTTTCTATCTCGCGCCCCAACCGATAAAGCCTACATACCACAAAAATAACGGTTCTAAGGTAGTGATATTCAGCCGACTGAATTAGCGAAGCATTCCGGTTTCTCAATAGAGATAAAGATTGCGCGCCCGCTGCCAGGATCAAAACTGGTAAGAGCAGCCGTAAGTAAAAGCAGAGCTTTTTAAACTTGCGCGAGTCAAAATAATTCCTAGTGCAGAAAATTAATTTTCTGCACTAGGAATTACAAAATTTTAAAATTTCCCCATTAAATCACAATGGAGATTGAATATTAATGAGCGAACACCGTCTGGGTGAAGTGGTGATTGAGCGTCCCCGTGGAGGTTGGAGATTAAAAACTCCTCCCGGCTATAAAAAAACACTGCAAAGGATGGAAAAATATGACGATGAAGGACGTAAATTTGAGTCTTTGCGCCGTCCTTGGGTAGAAGCTAATCAGGCAAAATGGTTATCTGACAATTTAGGTCGTTTACGACGCTGGTTGCGTTCTAAAGTTGGGCAGCCTTTAGTAGGGTGCGTTAGCGGCTAATACAGTTCAGTTAACTAAGTTCGTAGTTGGGCTTTAGCCCTAATCCGGAGAGGGCTAAAGCCCAACTACGAACTTTTGCATTCTTTGATTTATGACCACTTACTTAACTGAACCGTATTGTATTTTAAGCTATTCCACATTCAGCAAACCCTCCTTTGGCAGCAAGATCGGCAATTGGGCAAAGACTAGGACTAAGTGCGATCGCCCATCATAAATTGTATAATTCTAAAGCTAAAACCCCATCTCCCCATCGGTAAAATGGCTGTAATCAAGATTGTCAATAACTTTGATGGTAGTTTTACCCTCGCTCCAGAGGCCAAACAAACTCTGTTTGATTTACTGATGAGTGAAAGTTTTCGGCAGCAAGTGGCTGCACAAGCCAAATGCTCGCAAGTTGTTTTTACTGAATTGCTGTTCCAGCCAGTTCCCTATAGTCCGGCTACACCGAAGGGCATGGCTCCAGAATTTGAATCTTACCATCAATCTCCCGACTATATTATTATTAATGTGCCGCCCAATTTTATTTTCAAGGCCAACATATTTAATCCCAGTCGCCTGTGCGCGATCTATCAAAAACAAAGTTAATTAGGAATGAATGAAAAATAAGTTGATTAATTCTCTTGGAAAGCCCTCACCAAATCCCAATTTACTCGTTACGAAAACGATTGTCTAAAAAGACCAGGGATTAATAATTACAACCCCTGTCCCGTCAAAATCTTTTTCATTGCGAGTGACAAGTGATAGACAGTTATGAATTGCGATCGCGGCAATCAGAGAATCGATAGCTGGTAGAGGTCGCCCATTCTGTTCTAATTGTCCTACTAAGTTTCCCCACAATACCATTGTGGCAAAATCTATACCTAAGATTCTGTCTTTAAAGCGATTGGGTATGGTTTCATTTAACCATTTAGTTAACGATTCTTTTCGCTTAGACGCAGTAATTTTACTGATGCCTTTAGAAATTTCGCCAATTGTAATAATGCTGATGTAAAGTGTTTCTGGCACTTGGGCATCTAGCCAATCTAAAACCTTTTGATTTGGGTGTTTGGCAACAAGTTCAGAAATCAGGCAAGTATCAAGGAGGTAAGTCATAGAGTGAAGTCATTGCGGGGTAGAGTGCGATCGCGACTCAAGTCCAATTCTTCGCTAACTTCAGCTAGTGGGGATTGACGGAAAAATTCTGAGAGTTTACTTGGTTGATCTGGTTGTGTGTTATGATTGGGGGCAGTTAGGCTCTGGGCAAGCAGTTGAATAATATACAGTTTATCGTTGAGAGAAAGCTGTAAGAGTTGTTGTTCAAGTTCTGGGATAGCCATAATGGGGTTTAAGTGGATGATAATTTTATTTTATCAGGACTTACGCAATGCCTCTATCAGTAGGGTGTGTATAGCATCTGGCTGTCGCCACGCTGCGCTATCGGCATAGCTAACGCCAAGGGCTTCGCTTCGCTAACGCTAAAGCGCCAGCGTAACGCACCATCAACTCTATCAGGACTTACGCAAGCACTTATTGTCATCCTGAGCGAAACGCAGTGTAGCGAAGGATCTCGGAGATTCTTCACTTCG
>CAKZHE010000155.1 GCA_936920195.1 uncultured cyanobacterium
AAGAGGACTAAAAAGACTCGCAATTATTAGTCCTCTTTAGAGGACTTGATTTATTAGCCAGGGACTTGAGTCCCTGGCGGGGTGATTAAGGCAGTAACGAGTAGAAATGTGTTCGGCAATTTTTATTTTGTAGTGGGTGATGCAGTTGAATTTGGCTGAGGCGATGAAAAAGGCTTCATAATTATAGACTTCAATTCTTGAGCAAACAACCCAATAATTACAGCCACAATAATTCCCGCAACTGCTAACCAGACACCTAATGTTGTCATCTTCGTTTGTTTCCGCGTCAGATGTAATGTTTCGTGATGCAAATCTGGATGAGGATTAGATTGCTCCTGCCGCAATCCCAATAAAATCAGCCATTCCGTCATTGTCTGCGGACGTTCTTCAGCCTCTAATTTCAACCCTTTCTCAATCGCTTGACTAATCGACTCAGGAATAGTGCTATTCTTCTCCTTGGGCGAAATTAATTCTGAACCTTGCTTTTTCAAACTTCGATCTAACGACTTGGGCGGCACATCCCCCGTTAAAAGCGCATACAAAGTAGCCGCCAAAGCATAAACATCAGTATAATCTCCCCGTTCCGCATCTGGATAGTACAATTCCAATGGGGCAAATCCATCCACAGTGATTGGAATCTTGGGATTCATGGTAGTAAATTTATCCTTAAATCCCCGCGCCAAACCAAAGTCAATTAATACCGCTTCCCCAGTTCCCTCTCTTACCATAATATTTTCTGGTTTCACGTCCAAATGTTGAAAGCCAAGGCGGTGAACTACAATCAATGCCTCGCCAATTTCCTGAATATATCGCAGGGCATCATTTAAGAATAAAACCCTTTGGGGGCGATTTTCCAAATTGTACCCAGGAATATGTTCCATAGCGATACACCAGATTTTCTCCTCTTTAAACGGTTCGATAACTTTGACAATGTGAGGATGATCGCATTTAGCCAGTTTCATCGCCTCATTCAAGAACTTTGATTCTAAACGATTCCGTTCTTCGTCATTAACTTGGGAAGCCAGTAAATCGTCCTTGAGCATTTTGATTACCAATGGCTTGCCTTGACGATCTCTGGCAAGATAGGTAATCCCAAACCGCCCTTGTCCTAATTCTTGCTCAATGGTGTACTTGTTCTTGTTTAATTTATCCCCAGGCTGCCAAGCCATTCTGCCAGACTCCGCGACACTCTCGTTTATTGTGGCACAGCCGAGACTCAGAAGAGATGGTTTTTGGATAGGATTGATATAATAGCGAAAATTGCCCCAGGGGAGGAAATCGTGGCAGAAGAGAAAATCTATCTGGAACTTTCAGAGGCTGATGGCGGTTCCCACAAATTCTATGAAGTGACGATTAATGAGACTGAAGTAACTATTCGTTATGGCAGGATTGGCGATCGCGGTCAAACCCAAACCAAAACCTATCCTACCGCAGCCAAGGCCAAAGCGGACGCAGACAAGAAAATTAATGAAAAGTTACGCAAAGGCTACGAAAGAGCGGTGCAAGGAGTGCGCCAAAAACGCGCTGTCACCAGAAGACAAATTACTAGCCAAGCATCTACCGCCAAACCAGCACCTACACTCTGGAAATTTGATTCTGGTTCCCCCGCCTTTGGTATCTTTATTGATGGTCAGCGTTGTTGGGTAGGCAATCAAGCTGGACAAGTCTTTGCCCTCGACCATAATGGCAAAGTGCAAATACAATACAAGTTACCAGAAGGGGTGAAATGCCTAGTCTCTGATGACGCTTGGATTTATGCCGGATGCGATGATGGCAACGTTTATGATTTAACCGGGAAACTGCCCCGCGTCGCCTACGAAATTGAAGAAAATGTTGATATTTTATGGCTAGATATTAAAGATGGAATTTTAGGCGTTTCGGATAGCAGCGGTAACGTTACTGCCATCAACCATGAAGATGAATCCCAATGGACTAAAAAAAGTCCTGGGACTACCGGATGGATGGTGCGTTGCGATGAAATCGGCATTTATCATGGACATAGTAGCGGCGTGACTATGTACGATTGGGAAGATGGTCGGCAAATTTGGCATCAAAAAACCGATGGCAGCGTATTATTTGGTTGGCAAGAAGAAGCAATAGTATATGCGGGAACTAGCAGCCGGAAAGTATTTGCTTTTACCAAAAAAGGCGAAGTGGCGACAGTTTATCAATGCGATGCTTCAGTTTTTTCTTGTGCTGCCGCTGCCGATGGTAAATATGTCTTTGCTGGCGATAATAGTTCCTCAGTTTACTGTTTTGATAGCACAGGCAAAAGATTATGGAAATTGGGAACTGGTTGTGGTTCCGCCTATTCCATGCAGTTTTGGCAAGACCGAGTTTATATTGTCACCACCGACGGTTCCTTAGCTTGCATTGATGCCAGCGAAACGGCGATTAAAAATGCCGAAGCGGGGGTATTACCGGAATTAGTAAATATTAAAGCTCCGAAAGCGATCGCCGATCAAGTTTCCACTACCTTAGAAACCACTTCCGATACCAGTCAAGGGGTGATAGTCGAGTGCATTCGCGAAGGCAGCAAATTACGCATTCGGATTGTTTCCCCCGGTTTTAATCCCAATTGGAAAGTACAATTTCCTAGAAATATCCGCCAAGAAGGAGCGCGTTATCTAGTCCAAGAAGTTCGCGAGTCGGCGCGGGGTGG
Source organism: uncultured cyanobacterium (assembly GCA_936920195.1). GTDB lineage: Bacteria > Cyanobacteriota > Cyanobacteriia > Cyanobacteriales > FACHB-T130 > CAKZHE01. The sequence continues at coordinate 2,663 of CAKZHE010000155.1, forward strand.
TTTCTATCGTGCCTTTGGCGATATCCGCAAATTGGTTTAAAAGGCTGAAAAACCATGTCAGAATAAAAACAGTAGTGCCAAGGAAACAATTATGTCAGGACGCTTGCTACTGGTAGACGACGAACCAGGATTGCGCGAAGCCGTACAAGCCTTTTTAGAAGATAGCGGTTTTACCGTGCAGGCTGCCAGCAATGCTAATGAAGCTTGGCAACTGTTACAGAAAAATCCTCCCGATTTAGTCATTTCCGACATTATGATGCCCCAGGTAGACGGCTATCAGTTTCTCAAACAACTGCGGGAAGACCCCCGCTTTGAGACGCTGCCAGTGGTCTTTTTAACCGCTAGGGGGATGAAAGCCGACCGAATTAACGGTTATCAAGCAGGTTGCGATGCCTATTTATCCAAACCTTTTGAACCCGATGAATTAGTCGCCATTGTCAAAAATTTGGTGGAACGACGGAAAGCCGTTGCCAAAAATAGCGGTACTAGCGCCGATATTGAAGATATCGCCCGTCAAATTGAAGCCATCAGAAAGATGTTGGAACAATCCGGCGGCTTTCCCCAAAATGTTTCTGCCGTTCGGATTGATTTGACTCCTAGGGAACAAAGTGTTTTAGATTTAGTTGCCCAAGGTTTGATGAATAAGGAAATTGCTCGCCGTCTAGAAACCAGCGTCCGCAATGTGGAAAAGTACGTTAGCCGTTTATTTAGCAAAACTGGCACAAATAGCCGCACTGAGTTAGTCCGCTACGCCTTGGAACGAGGATTAACTAGCTAAGGAAAATTTGATAAGCTGTTCACGTTTAACTCAACCAGCTTACCATCAAACAAGTCAATTTTACAGTTCGCGGCACTAATTTAGATATCTGAATTTTGAAGAATGAATTAGTTGCCTGTTCGCCAAATCTCTAGCTAGGTTAGATCTGAAAAATTGGGATTTGTCAACTGCCCAGAGAGCCACCTAAAAATCACCAGCCAGATGCAACATGACTTAGAATAAAATCTAGGCTGGAAATAGCAACTTGATGTATCCCCGATAACTTTGACCCGTGATGCAGTTACTGGCGATCGCATCAAGTTGTTAATCTTAAAGTTCTAGACTAGAATTTCCACAGTCAAATTTTTCACCAGTCCGCCTCCTGGCGATACTGAGAAAATTTGGCAAATGCCTGGAAAGTTAAGGCCAATCGCCTTCAACCACAAAGCAGTTATCAGAGGATTGAACACAATGGCATTTTCCCAAGCACCTTTACCTTTTGACCCCAGCGCCCTCGAACCCCATCTATCTGCCAAAACCTTTGAGTTCCACTACGGCAAGCACCACGCCGCCTACGTCACCAACTTGAACAACTTGACCAAAGATACCGAACTAGCGGATAAATCCCTAGAAGAAGTGATCAAAATCAGCTTTAACGATGCTACCAAAGCAGGTATCTTCAACAACGCTGCTCAGGTGTGGAATCATACCTTCTTCTGGGACAGCCTCAAACCCAGTGGTGGTGGTGCGCCTAGCGGAGCCATAGCTGAGAAAATTAATGCTGATTTTGGCAGCTTTGACAAGTTCAAAGAAGAATTCAAGACTGCTGCGGTAACTCAATTTGGTAGCGGTTGGGCATGGCTGGTATTGGATGGCAACACTTTGAAAGTTACCAAAACCCCCAATGCTGAAAATCCCCTGGTGCGCGGACAAGTTCCCCTACTGACGGTTGATGTTTGGGAACACGCCTATTATCTGGACTATCAAAATCGCCGTCCCGATTTTGTACAAACTTTTATCGACAACCTGATCAATTGGGAGTTTGTCGCTAAACAGTTGGGTTCAGCTTAAGTTTAGCTGTTTCCGATCGTTGAAAAAACAGCCGCAAATCAAGCGGCTGTTTTTGTTTAACCAAAAATAGCTGGTAAGCTCATGGACAGCAAACAACTCGCCCAATATATCGAAAGCACCAATAGCATTTCTAAGCCTTGGTTATTAGTGCAATTGCGACTGAAAAAATTACAGGAAAGGCGATCGCTTCTCTCTCCGGAAGAATATACCAGAGAATTAGCCGATATCCAACAGGACATGATGAACTTAGGCGAATGGTGGGTGGGAATAGAAGAGGAAGCCTTTGGGGATGGATAAATTTTGTATGACTAGGCGATCGCGCCCCTGATAAAATTTGGCAAGGTGGGTTAAACAGGTTGGCAGAAATTGCTACTCACCTTCAACTGCCCCACTCTTGGTCATTCATTATGCCTAAATCCAAAATTAAGGTTCCAGAAATCAGCCTCAACCATCCCCAAAACTACTTTAATCGGGAACTTAGCTGGCTAGAATTCAATAACCGGGTACTGCATGAAGCCATTGACCCCCGAACGCCGTTACTAGAACGGCTAAAATTTATGGCGATCTTCAGTTCCAACTTGGACGAATATTTTATGGTGCGGGTGGCAGCGTTGAGACAGCAGGTAGAAGCGGGAGTAACCAAGCTGACACCGGATGGACGCAATCCCAGCGAACAACTAGCCATTATTAGCCAGCGGCTGCGCCCTTTAGTGGTGCAACAACACAGGCATTTTGAACAGGCATTGCGCCCGCAATTGGCAGCCCACGGGATTCATATTTTGGATTATGTAGATCTCAATCAGGAACAGCGGAAGTATCTACATAGCTATTTTGAAGCCCAAATCTTTCCAGTATTAACTCCCCTGGCAATTGACCCCAGTCATCCCTTTCCTTATATTTCTAACCTGAGTTTGAATTTGGCAGTAGTGCTGAAGGAACCCGATAGCGGAGAGGAATTATTTGCCAGGGTAAAAGTCCCCAAAACACTACCAAGATTTATTCCTCTACCAGAGGAGTTGCGCCAACAGCAAAAAGGCCATGCGGCGATTTGGACGGGAGTGCCGTTGGAACAAGCGATCGCCCATAATTTAGAATACCTGTTTCCAGGGATGAATATTCAGGAATATCATCCTTTTCGGATTACTCGCAATGCCGATTTAGCCGTCGAAGAAGACGAAGCGGACGACTTATTATTAGCCATTGAACAGGAATTACGCAAGCGGCGAGTTGGCGGTTCTGCTGTCAGAATGGAAATTCATGCTTCCACCCCAGAGGTAGTGAGGGGAATGCTGATGGAAGAATTGGAACTGAGCGAAAGTGATGTTTATGAAGTAGATAGTTTGTTAGCAATGGTAGATTTAATGTCCTTTATGGAATTGCCATTGCCAGAATTAAAAGACCCCGCTTGGTCGCCAGTTATTCCCCACCGTTTGCGCCGCGCCAGCGAGTTTAATGTTGAATCTTCTAAAGTGGATGGAGAGGAACGGGAAGACTTTTTTAGCGTGATTCGCCACCGAGATTTAATGCTGCACCATCCGTATCATTCCTTTGTGGGAACGGTGCAAACTTTTATTACCCAAGCCGCTTTTGACCCCAAAGTATTAGCGATTAAAATGACTCTGTATCGCACTTCGGGGGATTCGCCGATTCTCAATGATTTAATTGCAGCGGCGGAAAATGGCAAACAGGTGGCGGTATTGGTGGAATTAAAAGCCCGATTTGATGAAGAGAATAATATTAATTGGGCGAAAAAGTTAGAACAGGCTGGGGTTCACGTTGTTTACGGTTTAGTGGGGTTAAAAACTCATACCAAAATTGTCTTAGTAGTGCGGCGAGAAGAAGACCGCATTCGCCGCTATGTTCATGTGGGGACGGGTAATTATAATCCGAAAACTGCCCGGATTTATACCGACATTGGGTTATTGAGTTGTCGGGAAGATTTGGGAGCCGATTTAACCGATCTGTTTAATTACTTGACTGGTTATTCTCGGCAACGTTCCTATCGACAATTAATGGTAGCTCCGGTGAATTTGCGCGATCGCTTTCTGGCCTTGATTAATCGGGAAACTCAAAACTGTCAGGCAGGAGGAATGGGCAAGATTGTTGCCAAAATGAATTCTTTGATCGATCCCCAAATTATCAACACCTTATACGAAGCTTCCCGCGCCGGAGTGCAAATCGATCTAATTATTCGGGGAATGTGTTGTTTGCGTCCGGGAGTCGAGGGAATCAGTGATAATATTCGGGTAGTCAGTATTGTGGGGCGATTTTTAGAACATTCCCGAATTTACTACTTTTTTAATCAAGGTGCAGAAGAGGTTTATATTGGGAGTGCGGACTGGATGCAACGAAATTTAGATCGGCGAGTAGAAGCGATCGCTCCGGTGATTGATCCAGAAATTTCCAAAGACTTGCAAGAAGTTTTGGGGATTATGCTCGCCGATAACCGACAAGCCTGGGATTTGAAACCCGATGGTCGCTATATCCAACGTTCTCCTGTCGATCAATCCAAAGAACAAAGCGCCCAAAAAATCTTGATGGAAATGGCTTTGCAGTCTTAATATTGTACCTAGAAAAAATGACTGGAGAACCCAATTATCGCCCATCTCAAGGTATGCCAGAAAACTCAGAAGACCACTTGTTCGCCAACCCCAGCGAAAAATCTCCAGATTTGGCAACTATGCCGCGATCGCTTGTATTGAACAAGCAAAGTCTCCCCGAACCACCCTATAATCTGTTAATTCTGAGCGCGATCGCCTTAATGAGTGTCGGCTTAGTCATTAACAACTTTTGGCTAGGGTTGTCTGGGGCAATTGTCACCTTAATTATCTGCGTTCGAGTGCTTTTACCTGCTTGGCAGCACCTGTTAGATGAATTGCTGCCAAGTAAAGAGCGATCGCAGATCTTCGCTTTCATTGGTATTCTGGTAGCCATTGGTGGATTGCTGAAATTTCTAGGCGTTTATCAGCGCATTGGTCAATGGGTGCGGACAATTGAATGGGAAGCCTTTGGAACCCTGGCAGAATGGACGGGAGCCGTCGGACAAATTTTCATTGCCATGCTCGCTGTCTACGTCGCTTGGCGACAATACGTCATTTCCAGAGATCTCACCATTAAGCAAAACGATCTTACCGTTCAACAAAATAACATCACTCAACAGCAAACCATTGATACCTACTTTCAAGGCGTTTCTGACCTAGTATTAGACGATGAAGGATTATTGGAAGATTGGCCTCAAGAACGCCTGCTGGCAGAAGGACGAACTGCCGCCATCCTCAGCAGCGTTGATGCCAACGGGAAAGCCAAAATTATTCGCTTCCTCTCCAGTTCCAAATTACTTACGCCTCTGCGACGGGATAGCCGTCTAGGAAGGGCGATTTTTGACGGTACGGGAGGTTATGAAGAAGATCGGGATAATGGCGTGCGAGTAATTGATCTTGGTGTTACCCTAGCAAAAGCCGATTTATCCTACACAGACCTGCGGAAAACCGATCTCAGCGATGCTAATCTATTCCGGGCTAACCTGGATAACTGCGATCTAGTCAAAGCCAATCTCAGTCGAACTATCCTTGCCTATGCCAGTCTCCGGGAAGCCGACCTAAGAAGCGCCCTTTTGTATTATGGTTCTCTAGAGAATGCCACTCCTCGCAGTCAAAAATACCAGCCTAACTACGAAACTGGAGCCTATACAGGTGCAGTAATTGAAAATGCCGACTTAACTGAAGTTAAAGAACTTTCCGAAGATCAGCGTCAATACTGCTGCGCTTGGGGTGGAGAAGCCACCAGAAGAACTATTCCCGGAGGGTGCGAAGGGATTCCGAATAAGTTAGGCCGCTAAACTAAAAAGTCAAAAGTCAAAACAGGTAAATAGGTGGTCATAAATAAAAAACTATAACCAATAGTTTGTAGTTGGGCTTTAGCCCCTCCGGATTAGGGCTAAAGCCCAACTACAAACTTTCTTTAATTTTTTACTTTAATTACAACCACCTACTAGGTTTTGATAGCAATTCCCCATTCCATTCCTTCTTCCCTATTATTCCCTATTCCCTATTCCCTCTCCTGTTCCCTGTTCCCTGTTCCCTGTTCCCTGTTCCCTCTCCCCCCCTGTTCCCTGTTCCCTCTCCCACCCCTGTTCCCTTCCTCAAATTTATGCCTCCGAAATACTCTTTTATTATTCCAATTTATAACGAAGAGAAAACCATCTCCGAATTGTACCGTCGGGTAAGTGCGGTGATGGATACATTGGATGGCGAAGTGGAATTAATTTTAGTCAATGATGGCAGTCGCGATCGCTCTTTGGAAATGATGCGAGAATTACATCAGCAAGATCCTCGCGTATGCTACATCAGTTTGGCTCGCAACTTTGGACATCAAATTGCCGTGACTGCTGGACTCAACTTTGTTCAGGGAGAAGCCATTGCCATCCTCGATGCGGATTTGCAAGATCCTCCAGAACTCATTCCCGAAATGATTGCTAAATGGCAGCAAGGTTATCAAGTAATTTACGCTCAACGCACCGAGCGCCGCAAAGAAAGTTGGTTTAAACGCTTTACTGCATACTCCTTCTATCGCATTCTCAAGCGCCTTGCCGATGTAGATATTCCCACCGATACGGGGGATTTTTGTTTGATGGATAGAAGAGTGGTAGATGTGTTGAATGCTATGCCAGAACGAAATCGTTATATCCGGGGATTGCGCTCTTGGATTGGGTTTAAACAAACGGCGGTATATTTTCAGCGGGAACCGAGATTTGCCGGGGAAGTAAAATACACTTTCCGCAAATCTTTATCTCTGGCTATTAATGGTTTAGTATCTTTTTCCAGAGTACCCTTACGAATGTCTACTTATGTGGGGTTGATCTCCGCCGTAGTTGCGATTGCTATGGCATTTTTAGTCCTGTATTGGCGATTGTTTCAACCCCATTCGCCTCTAACTGGTTTTGCAATGATTGCGATCGCCGTTTTCTTTTTAGGAGCAGTGCAGCTAGTCAGTATTGGTATCCTAGGTGAATACATTGGGCGAATCTATGAAGAAGTCAAAGGTAGACCCCTTTACACATTAGGGGAAGTTGGGAGAAGTCGCAAGTTCTAAACCAAGAGTGAAATTAGATTATGACTCCAGCCATAGAAAAACAAATCTACACTCCAGAAGAATACTTTGAACTGGAACTTGCGTCTGAAACTCGCAGCGAATACCGGAATGGAGAAATTATTCCAATGACTGGAGGTACACCGAATCATAATGAAATAGCCATCAATCTAGCCTCTATTTTAAAAGTGGCCTTGCGAGGTCAATCATATCGAATCTTTGCTACCGATCAACGTCTTTGGATTCCGACTGTTAATTTACACACTTATCCTGATGTGATGGTATTGGAAAAGCCGATGCAACTGCAAGCAGGGCGGAAAGATACTGTCATCAATCCTTGTTTTATTGCCGAAGTTCTCTCAAAATCTACCCGAAACTATGACCGAAGCGAAAAGTTTGTCAGCTATCGCACTATTGAGACTTTACGGGAATATTTACTGATCGATCAATACAACTTTCATGTAGAACATTACATCAAAACTTCCGATCGTCAATGGCTGTTCTCGGAATATAACGATCCAGCCCTTAGCCTATCCTGTGATGTTTTTCAGTGTCAAATCAAGATTGGCGATCTCTATGAAAATATCGACTTTGTTTAAACCCCCATTCCCCTGTAGTAGGTTGGGTTGAGCGATAGCGAAACCCAACATTTATAAGCATTTTGTTGGGTTTCGTTCCTCAACCCAACCTACGCATATAATTTTCCATTTCCTATCACTTACTTTTTAATTCTTCTTCCCAGGCTTGCAATTTCTCGGCTTTTAACTCCAGTTCTAACTTCTGCCGTTGTAACTCTTCTTCCAAGACTTGCAATTGCTCGCGATGGGATTCTTTTTCCAGGGTTTTGCGAGCTAATTCCTGACTTTGCAAAGTTAGCTCTTGCCGCCATTGTTCGGCTCGCTCGATTTCCTGCTGCAAAAATTCTGGCGTAATCCCTCTAGATAAATATTGTCGGATGATATTAATCACCCAATCTTTGGCTTCGCAAATACTAATAACTTCTTGATTTTCCGAAAGTTCCACTAAAACTAATAAACCTGGATGGAGAGATGCGTCGGTATCCACAGGCAAAACTTCTTCTGAAGAGGTTAATGTCCACAGATCTTCAGATTGTTGGCGGGCGAGCGATCGCACTTCTACCGCGCCTGAAACCTCATTATTTTGCACTTGAGCCAGGTGTAGCATTGCTATCTTGTCTTTGAACTCCCACGACGGCGACAGTAGCCAACTAGCCCGATGACGCGCTAATTGTAGCACTATTTATTGAGATTTTTACTCATCTGCCTATATAGCAATACTGTTCAGTTAACACTGTTTATATCTCCGAGATCCCCCTAAATCCCCCTTCAAAAGGGGGACTTTGAGGAAATCTCTTGTTCCCCCCTTTTTAAGGGGGGTTAGGGGGGATCGGGCTTAACTGAACTGTATTGGCCTATATAGCGCGTCTAAATCAGTTGTGCAATCCTGTAGGGGCAATCCCCCCGTGGTTGCCCCGATGTGTAGGGGCAATCCCCCCGTGGTTGCCCCGATGTGTAGGGGCAATCCCCCCGTGGTTGCCCCGATGTGTAGGGGTAGGCACGGGGGCGCTACCCCTACACATTTACTCACCCTCCCTACAATTCTGCCAGAGTTGCGGCAACCTGTCGAAATAAGGTAAAACACCTGCAATCGCAGATTGTAAGTAGACTACACAAATGCAAGCACTCAATTCTCCCCGCTGGCTAGTTCGCAGAGATATCGACGGATTTTTTGGATTGGCTCTAGACAATTTTATTCAAATTTTGCTGATTGTCAGCTTATGCCAGGGTGTTTTGGAATTTTCTCCCAGTTTAATTTATGGACGGATCTTGCCGGGAGTAGCTTTGAGCCTAGTTGCGGGGAATTTTTATTACAGTTGGCTGGCGTATCGTCAAGGGCAGGCACAGCAGCGAGATGATTTGACGGCGCTACCCTATGGGATTAATACGGTGAGTCTGTTTGCCTACGTTTTTTTGGTGATGTTGCCTGTGCGATTGGCTGCCCTATCCCAAGGGGTTGCGCCAGAACAAGCTTCGGAATTGGCTTGGCAAGCGGGTTTGGTGGCTTGTCTGGGCAGTGGATTGATTGAATTGGGGGGGGCATGGGTGGGCGATCGCCTGCGTCGTCTAGCCCCCAGAGCAGCATTATTATCTACTTTGGGGGGGATTGCCCTAACGTTTATTGCCATTGGTTTTCTGTTTCGTACCTACGCCCATCCGATTGTGGGTTTAGTGCCGCTAGGGGTGATTTTCCTGACTTATTTTGGGAAAGTCAAGTTTCTGATTCCGGGGGGTTTGCTGGCGGTATTGTTGGGGATAGCGATCGCCTGGTTGCCCTTTGGCGGTTTAATGACTTGGAATAGCGCCCAATTTACTGCGGCTCTGCAACCGATTGGTTTTTACTTGCCCCGCTTCTGGTTGGGGGATTTGTGGCAAGGGCGGGAAGTATTAATTCAATATCTGAGCGTGATTTTACCAATGGGGTTGTTTAACCTGATTGGCAGTTTGCAAAATTTGGAAAGTGCCGAAGCTGCTGGAGATACTTACCCCACGGCTCCTTGTTTAGCAGTGAATGGCATTGGTACAATTATCGCCGCCATTGGGGGTTCCTGCTTTCCTACCACCATTTACATCGGACATCCGGGATGGAAGTCCATGGGAGCGCGGGTAGGTTATTCTCTGCTGAATGGCATTGCCATGAGCGTACTATGTTTGAGCGGTACGGTAGCCCTATTTGCCTACTTAGTTCCCATTGATGCGGGGATGGCGATCGTGTTATGGATTGGGATTGTGATTGTGGCTCAAGCCTTTGAAGTTACGCCCAGTCACCATGCTCCCGCCGTAGTCATGGGTTTGATGCCTGCGATCGCGGGTTGGGGGGCGCTGATTGCCAAAAATGCCCTCCGTGCCGCCGGAATGGGCAATCCCAGCAATCCCTTTACTCCCGCTTTAATTGCGAAATTCCAAGCCAGCGACACCTTCATTCATGGAGCCTTTGCCCTAGAGCAAGGGTTTATTTTCTCTGCGACTATTTTGGCAGCGATCGTAGTGTTTATTATCGAGCGAGATTTTCGCCAAGCAGCTTTTTGGGCTTTGGGTGCAGCGGCACTAGCTTGGGTAGGTTTAATTCACAGTTACAACTGGACAATTGCCGATACTGTCATCAAGTTAGGTTGGGGTGCTGGCGGTGAATGGGCGGTGGGTTATGTGTTGCTCGCGATTCTGTTTTTCTACGCCCATTGGCAGCAGCAGCGGGAGAAGTAACATTAATAGGTCTTCGCTCTTGTATCAGGACTTACCTAGCGGCTCTGTCATTAGGCTGTGTTAGGGCAGAGCCACGCACCTTACACACTGCGTAGGTCTTTCTTGCTTGTCCCGAACTCAGGTTAAGTAATTGTACGGAATGGATATACTTCTTAAGTGTGAGTTACGGTAAATACACCCTAACAGCAAAAGAGTTTAGTTAGTATGATCTTGAAAAAGCTTAATTTAGGAAAGGGTAGTTCAAAATTAAGACTACTATGATACTAATACTCTACTATCAAACTGTTTTTGCAGTGGTTAGTTTTCCTAAATAGCGTTGAATTTGTAGCAAAAACTAGGCTTATTGCAAGGGTTGTTGAGATGAAGGACGAATTGGAATTGATCGCTGGCATTACTGCACTTGCTGGTTCATCATTTGGTGGTGCGATTACAGTTGCCACAGTACCCACAGTAGTTAGTGCAGTGGCTCCTGCTGCTGGTGTTGCAGGTTGGCTGGGTTTTACAACCACTGTCACAACTATTGTTGCTGCTCCAGTGAGTGTCCCAGTTGGTGGAGTTGTTGCAGTAGGGGCGCTCTTAACCTATGGAGGCTATAAAGCTTATAATTTCATCAAAAATAAGAAAGTCAAGGAAGTATAAGTTTCTTTAGCTAGAATTAAGCACATACTCGACATATAGTGTTTTGGTGCGTTAAGCTCGTGCTAACGCACCTTACTGGACTGGTTTCTTTTTAAGAGATATAAATACTTTATTTTGCTCATATACTTCTAGAAAACGGTCAAAATTTTCAACCCATAGAGCAGCTGTTGGATTAATCCACCTAATCATCTTTTTAATAATCTTGTAATCTTCGTATAGTAATTTGTATTTTTTAAAGATTGGCTCATGGTGAAAAATAATGTTCCGAAGGTAGTTTATTTTTGGCAATAAAGCGCGGATATATTGTATATTTCTCTCAGATCTTTCGGCAACTAAAGGATATGGAAATATACCTTTACAGCAAGATTGACCTATAGTATATTTTTTGCTAATTATTAAGGTTATCCAAAAACCCAATGATAAATTACCAATAATTATATCTTTGCTTAGATTTTCTCGTCATCTTCATTTTTTTGATTGATTTTTGAATCGCATTATCTATTGTTGATTGTTCTTCTTCTTGAAAAATAATCTTGTTATTTCGCAACCAATTATCTTCAAACTTGTCTGATAGCACTTTATCGATTGAGTTCCGTAAAGCTATTTCAAACACATGAACAATTGGGTAAAGCGCCTCACATAGTTGGATATTTATTCTGTATAATTCAATAGCTTCTTCATGGTTGTTGTTGCGCTCATCAAGGTAGGTCTTAAACCTGGCAGTAGAAAAACAGACCTGAATTTCTCCAAAAAGATTAGATGTAGAGTTTTCCATTTGACAAAATCAAACTGGTGAGTTACATTTAGATTGTATGCTCCAGGGCAGCCCTATGACTCCTGTGTGAGTTACGGCTCTGGCGTAAAGAAAGAAATTGCAATTTAACGGCCTCCTTTTGCTCCTAGCTTAAGGAGGCTAACAATTTTCACCTTATGTCAGGCAACCAAGAATTTAATATAGGACTTACGCAGTCACTCTAGATATAGAGTTGATGGTGCGTTACGCTGCGCTAACACACCCTACTGATAGAGGCGTTGCGTAAGTCCTGTAATATAGAAGTGCGATCGCCGAACATCATATAATCGTAGGTTGGGTTGAGCGATAGCAAAACCCAACACACCAGAGATACAGCGTGTCCCAGGTTTGTAAAGTACACCTATGGGGGCGAATGGCATTCGCCCCTACGCATAACATTGATTGTTGTACCTCATAACAGTGGGATACGCTGTAAATGTTGGGTTTCCACTGTCGTTTCAACCCAACCTACGATTCACTCGGAAGCGATTTGCTTGCAGCAACGCTTCGCGATCGCTCCCATCAAATAAAAGTGGACTGGGAAAAGATTTCAGTCCACTTTAGTGGACTTTATTTATTAGCCGGAGGTTTAAACCTCCGAGCGGGTAAAGGAGAAAACAGTTTGGTAGTCATCAGGTTGATCGGAAGCCAAATTTTTTAGGATAGACCTGGCTCGCTTCTTAGATTAAAATCTTGCTGTTGACGATCAACTCACTATCATGCAGATCCCAAGAGGAGGTTTCTTACTACAAGCTTGGACGATAACTTTGCTGAGTGCGATTGCGGCAATCCTGCCCTCATCAATAGCCAAAACACAAACATCAACTAAACTAAAACACTTAGAAGATGCTTTATTAATACTTCATGGATTGCTGCCAGAAAATAATAAATACCAACACGGCAAACCAACTGTGATTTGGCAAGGCGTTGACGGAGCCGCTGATTATGTATCCATAGCCGATTGCAGTGGCTTTATCAGCGAATTACTATCCCATAGTTATAGCGATTATTTCACCGCCGAACACTTTAAAAAATGGAGTCGCACTGGAAAGCGGAAACGTCCATTAGCCGAGAATTTTTACTATGCGATCGCTAATCAAAAAGATTTCCTCCAAATAAAAAAAATCACCGAAGTTCAACCAGGCGATATCATTGCCATCAAGTATATCCGACATCAAGACCCCAGAACCAAAGATAATACAGGCCATTTAATGTTGGTGGTAGAAGCTCCTAAAAAAAGAAGGTCAACTAAACCAATTATAGAAAATACTACCCAATGGGAAGTGACGATCGTCGATCAAAGTTGTTCTGGACATGGATTATATGATTCCCGTCGCCAACCAGATAAATCTGATGATGGTTGTGTGCCAGATGGCAATAATATTGCCGAGAATGGAGAAAATAGTCCTTGTACAAAAAACAAGTATTTTTATGATGGACTGGGCAAGGGAATAATGCGAATATATGCCAATGAAGAAAACGATGATATTCTTGGTTACACTTGGAGTAAATTGAAAAAATCTCGTTATTCTTCTCCTGATGAAAAACCTTTAGTCATAGGTCGTTTAGATTTTAATTGAATTGATCGAAATTGTAGAGTTTTTTCTGTATGAACAAAAAGCCCCTAAAAAGGCACAAAGTCAACAGCCTAGGTAGCGCCCCCGTGCCTACCCCATTAAATCGGGGCAACCACGGGGGGATTGCCCCTACAGGATTGAACAATTCATTCACAGATAGTTGGAGCAATTAATTAGGGGTTTTCACTTGACGAGCCAATTCTAGGAATGATGCCATATTCGCACCAGGAAGACGGCGATCGCCAAACTGATTGCTAGGAATTTGATTGTAATCTGCCAGGGTAACTACAGTTTTTACTGGAGCTTTAGCTGATACTACTGGTTCTACCTTGGGTGCGGCTGGTGCTTCTACTTTCGGAGATGGAGCCGGAGCTTTAGCTTTGGCTGATGCTTTCGGTTTCTTTGATGCAACCGGAGCCGGAGCAGGTGCAACTGGAGCAGCAGGTGTTTCAACGTTGGCGGCAGGAGCCGGAGCTTCTGCGACTATCTCTGCTTTGGGTGCTGGTGCTGGCTCTACCTTGGGTGCTTCTGCTGGCTTGGCTTCTGCGGCTTCATCCAGTTGCAGAAAGTATTTATTGTCTGCGGCTTTCTTTGGTAATTTGTTGAGAAGATTTTTAATAAACATGGCGGTTCCTTCCAAGAATTAATTAAGAATTATGAATTTTATTAGCAAAACTTACAATATTTCTTAACAAATCTTAACACAAAAATTAAATTAACCTGAGTTTGCCAGCAGAAGGCTGGGGCGAGCCAGTAAGCTAAAAGTCATCACCGGATAGCTTTCTAGGCAGTCGAATTCTGGTTGCTAAAACTTAAAAAGCCCCAACGGTTTGTTGAATTTTTGTGGAAAACTCGGCAAAATCTGTGGAAAACTGCCAACTCCTGTGGAAAACTGCCCCTAAAGCGGCTGAAATTAGCAACATTTTGATCGGGATATGTTGTTCATACATTTTCTGATCCGTTTACTCGTTCCCAGGCTCTGCCTGGGAATGCCCTTGAGAGGCTCTGCCTCGAATGATAATTAAGCGAGGCAGAGCCTCTCGATAGGGTTCCCAGGCAGAGCCTAGGAACCAGTTCAAGGGGAGTTATAATATCGGACACGGTTATTGCATGAATAAAAGCTAAAAAACTCACAAAGTCAACAGCCTAGGCGCTACCCCTACAGATTTGTAAAATCGCCTCAAATAATTACCAACTTTTTTATGAATTTACCGAACTATATCACCTGCTCTCGCTTGCTAGGACTGCCATTTATCCTCTACTTTTTGCATCATCCCACCAATCAGTCGCGCTGGATTGCTCTAGCAATTTTTCTAGTGGCGGCGGCGACGGATTGGCTAGATGGCTATTTAGCCAGAAAGCTGAATCAAGTTACCGATTTGGGCAAATTTCTCGATCCCTTAGTTGATAAACTATTGGTTTTAGCGCCCTTACTGGTATTAATTGAACTCCAGCAAATCCCTGCTTGGGGAGTATTTTTAATTTTAGGCAGAGAATTAGCGATCGCTGGATGGCGAGTCAATCAAACCAGCATCTCTGGGGCGAATATTTGGGGTAAACTAAAAACAGTCAGTCAAATCGCGGCGATCGCACTATTAATTGCGCCTTTACCAAGGGACTTACAATTAATTGCCCTGGGAGCTTTTTGGACTGCTGTTGCCCTCACATTGATCTCTGGAGCAATTTATCTGCTACCACCAAATCCTGTTACAGCAAAGGATTAAGCTCAAATGCTCGGCTATATCAAAGTAGGATTAAGCCGATCGGAAGCTGAGAGAATTCAACAGCAGCTAGCCGACGCTGGGGCAATAGTTTTAATTGCCCACCACTAGCTACCCTCACCAAGGAGAACTCAATTGAAAAAACTCGATCAAATTATTGTTGTCGATGTGGAATCAACTTGCTGGCAAGGCGCACCCCCAGCGGGGCAAGAAAGCGAGATTATCGAAATTGGTATTTGCACCCTAGATGTTGCCTCTGGGGAGCGTTTAGAAAAAAGAAGTATTTTAGTTAAACCTGAACGTTCTAAAGTCAGCGATTTCTGCACCAAACTAACTACTTTAACTCAAGAGCAAGTTGATAAAGGAGTTGATTTTCCCAACGCTTGTTCCATTCTCAGAAATAAATATTCCGCCAAAGATCGAGTTTGGGCAAGTTATGGCGATTACGATCGGAGGCAGTTTGAAAGGCAATGTCAAGCCAAAAAAATCACCTATCCCTTTGGATTTAGCCATATTAATGTCAAAAATTTGTTTGCACTCATTTATGCCTTTCCTGAAGAATTAAGCATGGATGCCGCCCTAGAATTACTCAATCTTCCCTTAGAAGGCACTCACCACCGAGGCGGAGACGATGCTTGGAATATTGCTGCCATTTTGTCCGAATTGTTGCTAAAAAGAAGAGGATAATTATAGATATCTAGACAGATTTTTTCCCTAAAGCGATCGCCATCGAACCAGCCACGACTAAAACGGCTCCCAAAACACCCAATTCAGTAATATATTCTGGGGTAATTAAGTTAGGAAATAGCAGCGCCACCACATCTACTGCAATCAGGGTAATAATTGGGGCTAAAGCTAGCACGGCGCTAATTTTGGAAGCTTCCCAATGTTCTAAAGCTTCGGCAAAGGCTCCATAGGCGACGAGGGTATTTAAACCGCAAAAAATCAGCATTCCCCACTGCAAAGAAGTTAATTTTAACAAGGCGGTAGGGGATGCCAAGGGCGTAAATAATGCCCCGCAGCCACCATATAATAAAAGCATAATCTGGACTGAAGATAGTTTTTGCAATAATTGTTTTTGCGCCAAACTATAAACAGCCCAAGTAATCGCCCCACCAACCACCAGAGCGCTACCTAATAAATATTGGTGGGAAGCGGTAATTAATAACTTTAATTGTTGATTAAAAAATAGGACAAATCCTAATGCAAGCACTCCCAACCCCACCCACTGTTGCCAAGTATAACGCTCTTTAAAAACAACTATAGCCCCTAATCCCATCAATACCGGAGCAAATTGAATCACTACCTCGGCATTAGAAGCAGAAGTCATGGCTAAACCTTGGACAAACATGACATAGTTAGCCGATAAAAAAATAATTGCCACTGCTAATAATTTTAAAGGCAGCGATCGCCATTTAGATAAAACGGGCAATTGTTGTTTAGCTGCCAAATAACTGGCGAGCAGACTAAAGGAAAGCAAAAAGCGAAACCAAGTCAAGGTATAAACATCCAGCGCCTGTACTGTCACCTTCAGCGCAATGGGTAAAATTCCCCACAAAAAGACTGTTACGAGCGATAGAGCTAACCCTAAGCGCCATTTACCTGAAGTTTGATGTAATGGCATGGAGAATTTTTAACTGATGGGTGTAGAGTTAATGTAGCAGATTAGGCGATCGCACTATATTTCAATTGTTGAAGATTTGGATAATTGATAATTTCTTAATCTTTCTTGTCGTTGCTGAATATCATTGCCATATTTACCTAGTAAAACTCTCAAAAGCATTCTGCCTAAACAAAAGGAAGCTCGCCAAGAAAAGATCGCATCCTGAAGATCGATATGACTTTTTTCAAATAAAAAATGTCCAGTTAATCCTACTAATTGAGTTAGCGGCAAACACAACAGCAACCAAAAATTTTGCAGTTTCCAGGCCGAAAATAGCAAGCCGTAAAAAAACAATATTCCTCCCAGATGTAAAGCAATATTGATAGGATGTTGATGTTTAAGAACAAAAATATCCCAGTAGTCTGTAAAGGGATGATCCCAAATTTGATCGTTAATGCGATTTCTCAAGTTTTGCGGTAAAATAGGATTAGATTTAGTCATAAACGTTCTTTAATCAAAACAGGGTGATAAAACATTTCCTAGTTTTTCTTGCCCCAAGCGATCGCTTACTTGCCCTTTCTCCACCACCTGAATTCCCTGAAGATAAACCGCTTCCACAATATCATCTGAACCGCGCTTCACCATCCGAGGTTCGCCATCCAAAATCGGATCTAATATTTCCACTTGGGGGCTAATTGGCTGATGGAGAAACTGGGGATTAAGTAATATCAAATCGGCTTTAGCCCCAATTTTGAGAACTCCAGTATCGAGACGAAACCAACCAGCGGGTTCTCCAGTAACGCGGTGAATGGCAGCTTCAGGAGAGAGGAAATTAGTAGCGATCGCTTGTTTCAGCAAAGACAACGCTCCATCATAATAGCCCAAATTACGCACATGAGCGCCAGCATCGGTAAAACCGGGCAAGATATGGGGGTGCTGCATCATTGCTAAACGGGGTTCTAAACGATCGTTTGCCCCCGTTGCCACCCAGCGTAAATCCGTGTCATATTTCTGTAATGTCTGCATGAAGAAATCCACTGGTTTCTGTTGCCTTTGGTAAGCAATTTCCGCAAAGCTCAATCCCTGCCAATTTGGTTCTGGAGCGCGAACAATTATCATTAATTCTAACTGACGATGGAAAGATTTGCGGCGGGGATTCAGCCATTCTTGGCGAAATTGATGGCAAAAACCTGGTGATTCCCAAAGTTGTTGTCTTTCCTGCCGTGACTGACAACTATTAAGTTGTGCGCCAGTAGGAAATTCTTCAAATAGTGGCGTAACTGAACCATCGGAGTAAATTGTAAAGGGTTCTGTCAAAGTTTGAAAGCGTACATTACCCTGAAGAATCTGATTCCAGATCAATAGCAAAGGAGAAAATACTCGCCATAATCGGCGATCGTGGACGGCATCTAAAGCTGATAAAATAGTCATGCGTAAGGGTTTTTGTCCAATTCCCAAACCCATGCGGAGAATATCTGTAAAAGAAGTCAGTTGTTGTAAATTTGGAGTGACCTGAAAAACCAGATCTCGTTGCCGACAAAGATTTGCCAACATCGCATATTCTTTTAGTTTCGCGTGTTGGGATGGAATTGTCCAGCCGCGCCATTTTCCACTCATACGATGCCAGGGAAACATATCAATAGAAATACCACTAAATCCCGCATCTAAAGCATCGGCGGCTATTTTCTGCATAGTTTTTAGTTCTATTTCGGAAGGCTGAACTGTTAAACTACGCTCCAATCCCATCACATGAGATCGTAAGGCACTATGTCCAAACATTGGGGCAATATTTGCGCCTAATGGTAACTGTTGTAAATGCTGTAAATATTCTGCTGGTGTTTGCCAAGAAATAGACTTTCGCAGCCACTTTTTAATCAACTGATGGGAGAGTGTTTCTACTCTTTGAAAAATATCGGCTAACATTTGGGGTGCGCCAATAGCAATCGACAAACTGCAATTACCAATGACAACGGTAGTCACACCATGACGCACTGATTCGCTCAAGCCAGGGGCAATTTCCAACTCTAAATCGTAGTGAGTGTGAATATCAATAAATCCTGGTGTAACCCACAACCCAGACGCATCTACAATTTTATGAGCATTGTCAGGTAATGCGGGGGAAATTGCCACGATATTACCATTTTTAATCCCAATATCTCCCCGAATAGGTGCAGAGCCTAAACCATCGAAAATCAAACCATTTTTAATTAATAAATCTAGCATTTTTTATTTTCTTAGCAACTTCTACAAGCTTCTTATTTACTCCAGGACTCGTTCCCAGGCTCTGCCTGGGAATGCCCATTTAGAGGCTCTGCCTCGCTTGGCGCTGATACAAGGCAGAGCCTCTCGATATCGGTTCCCAGGCAGAGCCTAGGAACCAGTTCAAATAGATCAGGACTTACGCAGAACCTCTATATATAGCGTTTTGTAGGGGCAATCCCCCCGTGGTTGCCCCTGTTGCTGGGATAG
>CAKZHE010000156.1 GCA_936920195.1 uncultured cyanobacterium
AATCTCGTTTTATCACAAATTGTAACCACAATATTTGTCTTTAAAATGGTGCAAACTAGAGGTTTCTATCTATCTTGTAACTTGAGTTATACACATTTGCTTCAAGCGATGTTTTTAAAGTGCACGTGTCTGTTCATCGGCTAAGTTTGCAATGACAAAAAAAATATTTTTTATAAACTTACATATCTCATTTTATAACATATTGTAACCACATTATTTGTCTTTAAAATGGTACCAACTAGAGGTTTCTATCTATCTTCTAACTTGAGTTATACATATTTGTTTCAAGCGATGTTTTTAAAGTGCATGTGTCTGTCGATCGGCTAAGTTTGCAATGACAAAAAAAATATTTTTTATAGACTTACAAACCTCGTTTTATAACATATTGTAACAACATTATTGATCTTTAAAAGGGTGCTAATTAGAGGTTTCTATTTATCTTGTAACTTGAGTTATACATACTTTTTTCAAGTGGTGTTTTTAAAGAGCATGCGTCTGTCGATCGGCTAAGTTACCAAAGAAATGAATATATAATTTTTATGTAATATAATATATATAGTCAGCGAAGCTAAGCAACAATTCTCAACAACAAAGTCTGATCAAAAGGTATTACAGGCGTACTTTTTTTTTAAACTCTAGAGTAAGACGGTAGTTAATTTTTAAAGCTCTAATTCAGTTATGAATTTATAAATATATGCAAATAATAATTGGTATCGATCACAAATTCCCTTAACTAAATACGTATTTTCATCCCTATATTTACAATTAGGTAAATAAACAAATAGAAAAAATCCAGTGACATATGTTCAAAAAGTAACTGAATTTAAATAAAAAAAAATGCAATGCTGGATACTTTTTAAAAAGTAAAAATTAAAAAGTAAAAAAGAAATCTAGAAAAAAAATATATAATAAAACAACAAAAGATTGTTTTAAATATTTTTTACCCATTCATAGCACTAATACCTAACCAAAAATATTTTTTTTAAATAAATTTAAAAAATCATGCATTGTAGGGTTAACTTAAAAAACAGAAAAATGCCTGCCTTGTTTTTACTTATCTAGCTATGAAATAGAAGATATTAAGGATACTGCCGTTTCTGTATTCCAAAGCTAACGTTTTACCGAAAATTAATAGTGGATAATTAGGAATGTTCCCGTCAAAACATTTTTTTTTCGCAATTTGAATTTCAGCAATCCAGTAATTTTACCATCTAATAATTCGGCTCAGTCCTTAAAGATATAAATAAAAAAGTTTACAAATTAAAGGAAAATGTATACTTTAAAGATATTAAAAATACCTAAATAAATACAGATTTTAAGACAGTGTATAACTAATATTTTAAACTCTGTTTTTCTGTCTCTCTGTTTTTCTGTCTCTCTGTCTGTCTGTCTGTCTGTCTGTCTGTCTGTATGTATGTATGTATGTATATATCCATAGCTTGTTACATACCCTAAAAGAAAGAAAGAAAAAGGATTTAAGAAAATTGCGCACACCTTTGCGAAAGTACCTGCTTTAAATAAATATAGGGCGGATGCACCACAAACAAAATCTCATATGAAATTTCGTTTGGGACTCAGCCACACCTGCACGGAATAGAGAGCAATTTAAATCTCACGTCGCTAGTGCCATTTTTAGCAAGAGGGTGGCTGTTTGTTTTTTTTTTACTGGTCCCCCGGCTCTGCCGGTTATGGCCATCCTGTGGCTTTGCCTCTTTTTGTAATCCTCGCCAGTGCCTCGCGATTCGGTTCCCAGGCAGAGCCTAGGAACCAGTTCAAGGGGAGTGAGAATATCGAACACGGTTATTGCATGAATAAAATTGCTCAAAAACTCGCAAAGTCAACAGCCTAGGCAGAGCCTAATTTTCTTTGATTAAGCAATACTGCTTCTACAGTTTGCGGTAATCGTAGAGGTTCTTCCAAAGGAGGGAAAGCTAATTCCCAACCATTTGCCAAAGTGAAAACTTTGCCCTCAGCCGTTTCTTGTTCTTTAACTACTTCTTCTTCTAAATCTTTTTTAGCCACATAAACTACCAGATGCCCAATGTTATTGCGACGCAGCATTACTTTCATGAATGTTCTCCGGAATGGTTGGTAGATTCTGTCTGGCTGAGGACAACTTCTAATTCTTTTTGACGACAACCAACAATGTGTCCTGTGTAGAGGAAATGGACAGCATAAATATAGGAACTTTGCAGGAAAGTACCAATACTAATCACATAGCCCACATCACCTTTCTTGGCTAAAGTTTCCCCAATTTCCTTGCCGGGAAAAGTACCATCATTGCGAATTAACTTCTTAACTTGAACTTTGGTGCCAATCTCAAACACAGGCGGGCTGTCTAATTCCACATCGCTATACAGCATGGGCGATTCTCCCTGTTTGAACAAGGTTGAGCAGTTCTTCGGCAGTCAGACTGCGCTTGACTTGAATTGATTGCTGACGCACAGCATCTAAAACCACTTTGGCTTTCTCTTTTGCCAGATCCACACCTTGCTGTTGCAATAGGTTGGAGACTAAATGACTGCCAGAGTGTTTGCCTGCCACCAGCAGACGTTTACCCCCGACTTGATCGGGATTAAATGGTTCGTAGCTGGTAGGATTTTTGAGTACGCCAGCGGCATGAATGCCCGATTCATGGGCAAAAGCATTTCGCCCCACGATCGCTTTCCAAGGTGGTACGGGATTCTGGGAAGCGGAAGCCACCAGTTGGGAAAGTTCCCAAAAGAGACGGGTTTCAATGCCTAAATCGATGCCATGAATTTGCTTGAGCGCCATCACCACTTCCTCTAGGGCAGCATTACCCGCTCGCTCGCCCAAACCATTAACAGTAGTATTGAGCGATCGCGCCCCCGCTTGCATCCCTGCCAGAGCATTCGCCGTTGCCATCCCTAAATCGTTATGGGTGTGCATTTCCACCGGAATTGCCAGGGCATCAACCAGCAACTTCACCTGGCGGTAGGTACGAAAGGGATCGAGAATGCCCACAGTATCGCAGAACCGGAAGCGAGCCGCCCCCCATTCCTGGGCAGAAGTGGCAACTTCCAAGAGAAAGTTATCATCGGCTCGGGAAGCATCGGCTCCCCCCACGGAAACATATAACCCGCGATCGCGAGCAAATGCCACACTTTCTTGGAGCTTCTTTAAGACAACTTGCCGCTTACCGTCAGACATCAAACCGATTTGAATATCGGACACAGGAATAGAAATATGAACCCGCTGGAGTCCACAATTGATGGAAGCTTGGATATCCGCGATCGCCGCCCGATTCCAGCCCAGCAGTTGCGCTTTTAATCCTAAACTGTTGATGGCAGCGATCGCTTCGGCTTCCGCGCCACCCATTGCCGGAATCCCCACCTCTAATTCCTGTACTCCAATCCCATCGAGGAATTTGGCAATCTCTATTTTCTCTTCAATGTTAAACGCTACACCCGCAGCCTGTTCGCCATCTCTTAAGGTAGTATCGTTAATTTGAATATCCAACATTAATCGGCCTCCTGATGTTGCCAAGATTGGCTTTTTTGAATTCAAAATTCAAAATTCAAAATTCAAAATTAAGAATGGAAATAATTTTGAATTGGAGCGAAGCGACTTGACACTGTTAATTTTAGGCTACTGGCTAAAATTTTTTCCTAGAAAAGTAACGTGCCTAGACTTACACAACACCTCTATCCGTAGGGTGCGTTAGCGAAGCGTAACGCACCATCTCTATATGCGAAGTAACTATGTAAGTCCTGACACTGTTAAGAGTTAGGCGGTGCGTTACGCTATCGCTAACGCACCCTACTCGCTAGCTTTCCCAGTTGAGATCCCCCTAAATCCTTTTTAAGGGGGGCTAGGGGGGATCAAAATGGATTGCTTTTTCAAGGGAGAAAATTAGCGAATCAGATCGTAGGAAATGTCAGTTTTGGAAGGAATAATGGTATTGCGATCCAACTCATCTAGAAGAGTATTCACAATCCAATTGAGCAAATTGATTGCACCTTGATAACCGTAAGTAGCATAGCGGTGTAGGTGATGGCGATCGAAAATGGGATAGCCAATTCGTACCAAGGGGGTGTGAGTATCGCGCCAGAGATACTTGCCGTAGGAATTGCCAATTAGCAGATCGACAGGTTCAGTAAATAGGAGCGATCGCAAGTGCCACAGATCCTTCCCACCCCAGATAGTTGCCCCCTTACCAAAGGGAGTAGAATCTAGCAAGCCTTGTAATTCTGCTTCAAACTTGTCGTTGCTATTGTTGACTAGAATATGAATTGGCTCTGCACCTAATTCCAACAAGAACTGAGTCAAACCAATTACTAGATCGGGATCGCCATAGAGAGCAATGCGCTTGCCGTGCAACCAAGCTTGGGAATCCGTCAGCGCATCCACCGCTCTGCCTCTTTCGTCCTCCAATTCCTTGGGAATGGGTTTGCCTGTCAGTGCCGAGAGCTTCATTAGAAACTCATCCGTACCGCGAATCCCCACTGGGCGGCTAACGTAGGTTTTTTGCTTCCACTCACTTTCGATATAATCTCTGGTTTTGGTAGTGGCATAGGATTGGAAAGCGATCGTGGCTTCCCCATTGATAGAGTCAGCAGCATCTTCCAGGGGAGTACCACCGGGATACATTTTGTATTCACCCGTATTTGGCGAATCCAGATATTCCGAATTGTCTGCCAGCAAGGTATAGTTGACATCCATCAAACCAGCAATCCGCTTGATTTCGCGCAGGTTGCCAATATAGGTTTCAAACCCAGGGATAAAATTAATTTTCCCGTTAGTGGTTTCCTGTTTCTTCCCAACAGTTAAGTTAGACAGAATTCCCTTCATCATATTGTCGTACCCGGTGATGTGGGAACCCACAAAACTAGGCGTATGGGCGTAGGGAACTGGGAAAGATTGCGGTACAGAATTGGCAAGTTTGGCATTAGTAATAAATGCTTGCAAGTCATCCCCAATTACTTCTGCCATACAAGTAGTACAGACAGCAATCATTTTGGGTTTGTAGAGATTGTAGGAAGTTGCCAACCCATCAATCATATTATTCTGTCCGCCGAAGACTGCTGCATCTTCAGTCATTGAAGAAGATACTGCCGAGAAAGGTTCCTTGAAGTGACGGGTAAAGTGACTGCGGAAATAGGCTACACAACCTTGAGAACCGTGAACAAAAGGTAAAGTCCCTTCAAAGCCAACAGCCGCTAGAATTGCCCCAAGGGGTTGACAAGCTTTCGCCGGATTAACAGTTAGAGCTTCGCGAGAAAAGTTCTTTTCGCGATATTCCCAAGTTTTTGTCCATTCAGCAACTCGCGCCACTTCCTCCGGGCTATGTCCGCCTTCAAACTCTTTCTTGCCCTTAAATAGCTCTTGATATTCGTCTTGGTGGAATAGCTGGGCGTGATCTTTAATATCGTTAACGTTATTCTGAGCCATGACTGTTCTCCAGTGTAAGTGAAAAAATTTGGGAGAGGATGGGGAGATGTAGCGATTTACCCATCCTCATTTCCTTAAGCAGCAGCTTCAGTCTTCTGCCAAGGAGTGCCAATTAAGCTCCAGGTGGGGCTATTTAATGCCAAGTCCATATCGCGGGCAAAAATTGCAAACCCGTCATAACCGTGATAGGGACCAGAGTAATCCCAAGAGTGCATCTGCCGGAAAGGTAGTGCCATTTTTTGGAACACATACTTTTCTTTGATTCCTGATGCAATTAAGTCGGGTTTGAGTTCTTTGACAAACTCCTCAAATTCGTAGGCAGAAACGTCATCATAGATCAATGTGCCGTTTTCAATGTAATGGGTGGTACGCTTGTAGTCGTCATTGTGACCGAATTCGTAACCAGTCCCAATTAGTTTCATGCCTAGGTCTTGGAAAGCAGGAACAACGTGGCGAGGGCGCAATCCACCCACCATTAAAGCCACGGTTTTGCCTTCTAAGCGAGAACGGAATTTAGCCAGTACCGCATCGGTTTGGGCTTGATATTTGGCAATAACTTCTTCGGCTTTGGCTTGAATGGTGGCATCGAATTTAGAGGCGATTTCCCGCAGCGAGGCCGCAATTTGAGTTGGGCCAAAGAAGTTGTATTCTAGCCAGGGAATACCATAGGCTTCTTCCATGTGACGGCTGATATAGTTCATAGAGCGGTAGCAGTGAACTAAATTCAACTTGACGGAAGGGGTATTGATCATCTCATGGAGCGTGCCGTCACCGGACCATTGAGCTACTACGCGCAAGCCGATTTCTTCTAATAGGATGCGGCTAGACCAAGCATCACCACCGATGTTGTAGTCGCCGATAATTGCCACATCATAGGGAGTACCTTCGGGGACATTGCCAGCTTTTTTGGCTTTGTCATATTGGGGAAATACCCAGTCGCGGACGGCATCGTTAGCGATGTGGTGTCCGAGGGATTGGGAAACCCCGCGAAAGCCTTCGCAGCGGACGGGAACAACGGTTTTGCCGATTTCTTTGGCAGATTTCTTGGCAACAGCTTCAATGTCATCTCCGATTAAACCAATCGGACATTCAGATTGAATGGAAACACCGCGATTTAGGGGGAAGAGTTCGTCTAATTCAGTGATTAGTTTTGCGAGTTTTTTGTCACCACCAAAAACGATATCTCTTTCTTGGAAATCGGAGGTGAATTGCATGGTTCCAAAGGAATCAATGCCTGTGGTGCCGATGTAGTAGTTCCGGCGACCTGACCAAGAATAATAACCGCAACCCACGGGACCATGACTGATGTGAATCATGTCTTTAATTGGTCCCCAAACTACACCTTTGGAGCCAGCGTAGGCGCAACCGCGAGTGGTCATCGATCCGGGAACAGATTTAATATTGGATTTGACCCCACAATCGGATTTGCCTTCTTCAAAAACGTTCAGATGCTTTTCCCGTTTTTTCTTGGCTTTATCGGGATAGACTTCTAGAACTTCTTTGATTAGCTCTTTGGTTTCAGGGATATTATTTACTGGGGTGGTGGTTGTTAATGTAGCGGATTCTGGAGGTGTCATATCTAGCCTCTCATGGGGTAGGGGAAATAGAAAGAAACAAGGAAAAAAGGATTAGCAGGGGCAGATGTTGCCGGAAGAGATCCCCCCTTTCCCCCCTTTTTAAGGGGGGAACAAGAAGTTTCTCAAATTATTTAGCGACAGCTAGTTCTACGGGGACTTCATCCGCAGTTTTACCAACTAGATGCTCAAATTCCTTGTCATCGCCTAGGATGCCAAACTCAACCAGCAGTTCTTCCAGTTCGTCCATAGAAATGGGGGTAGGAATGGTGAGATTGGTGTTGTTTTGGATTTTCTTGGCAAGGGTGCGATACTCTTCTGCCTGTTTGTGAGTAGGTAGGTACTCAATGACAGTCATGCGGCGCAGTTCGGCGTGTTGAACGATATTGTCGCGAGGGACAAAGTGAATCATCTGGGTATTCAAGCGTTTGGCAAGAGTTTCGATTAACTCAACTTCACCATCAACGTTACGGCTGTTGCAGATTAAGCCGCCTAAACGCACGCCACCGGAGTGAGCGTATTTGAGAATCCCACGAGCGATATTGTTGGCGGCATACATTGCCATCATTTCGCCAGAGGTAACGATGTAGATTTCTTGGGCTTTGCCTTCCCGAATTGGCATGGCGAAACCGCCGCAAACTACGTCGCCCAATACGTCATAACTTACAAAGTCGAGGTCTTCATAAGCGCCATTTTCTTCGAGGAAGTTAATGGCGGTGATGATGCCGCGTCCAGCGCAACCAACACCGGGTTCTGGACCACCGGATTCCACGCACTTTACGCCTTTGTAGCCAGTAAGTAGCACTTCTTCCAGTTCCACATCTTCTACTGCTCCGCGTTCGGCAGCGAGGTGAAGAACGGTGGTTTGGGCTTTGCTGTGGAGCATTAAGCGGGTAGAATCTGCTTTAGGATCGCAACCAACGATCATGATGCGATCGCCTGCGGTTAATTCAGCTAAACCAGCAATGGTATTTTGGGAAGTGGTGGATTTACCAATACCGCCTTTGCCGTAGAAAGCAATTTGTCTCATGGTCATGGTAGGTTTTTCCTTTGTTAAATCAAAAATGTTTTCTGGAGAGGATTAGTTAGTAGTAAGTGCTTACTATTAACTTGGAGTGACACTCTTGAGCAAGAATTTAGGAAAACTCTGGCTCAATTTTGGCAGCGATCGCTATCATCACGGGGGAGGAGAGCGTTCGACATCTAAGGCAGTAAAGATCGAGTTCAGAAACATGGTAGTTGCTAATTAGTTAATATTTAGACTGCTTCGACAATTAGGGTAGGAAGAACGCGATCGCGCAATCTGGTTTCGATGGCATCTTTGAGGGTGGCGGTACTACCAGAACAGGAACTACAAGCCCCTTTGAGGATGACTTTGACTAAATCGCCATCGATATCAAATAGTTCCACATCGCCACCATCTGCCAGCAACATCGGACGCACTTCATCTAATACTTGCTGAATCTTCGTGATCTTTTGGACAGTGGTTAAGCCTCGGCTGGTTTGTTGAATCCGATTTAGTTCGGCTTCCACTCTGGCGGTGGTGGCGGCTTTATCTTCTTGTACGCCGATGATAATGTCTTCAATTCCGGCGAGACAGGAACCGCAGGAACCGCCAGCTTTGATATAGTTGGTGACTTCTTCCACGGTGGTGAGATTGTTTTCAATCACAATCCGCCGCACCCGGTTATCGCTAACTCCAAAGCAGGTACAAAGTAGCGCCCCCTCATCTTCATCGTGATGTTCAACTTCGATGCCGCGATATTTGTAAATGGCAGCTTCTAATGCCTCTTGCCCCATAACTGAACAGTGCATTTTGGCTTCCGGCAAACCACCTAAATAGTTGGCAATGTCTTTGTTGGTGACATTGAGAGCTTCATCTAAAGTCAGTCCTTTAATCATTTCTGTTAAAGCGGAAGAAGAAGCGATCGCGCTGGTACAACCAAAGGTTTGAAAGCGAGCATCCAAAATTTGATCGGCAGGAACATTAATCTTGAGATGCAATCTCAGGGCATCTCCGCAGGCAATACTACCCACTTCGCCAAATACGACGGCAATATCGTTCTCTTCGGTGACTTCTATCGCTCCTTGGTTTTTAGGATTGTAGAAGAGGTCTAATACTTTTTCGGTGTAGTCCCACATGGCAGTTATTGGTGATTAGGTTAGCAGTTATTGGTGGTTAACAGGTCAATCGCTAAAAGCTAAATTGCTAGCGCTTCTTCTCTTTCTTGCAACCAACCAGCGGCATCACTATTAAAGGGCGATAAGGCTCGCAGGCGGTCAATAATTCCGGGCATGATTTCTAAAACGCGGTCAATTTCGGCATCGGTGGTGTAGCGCGAAAGGCTGAAGCGAATGGAGCCGTGAAGAATGGTGTAAGGTAATCCCATTGCGCGGAGAACGTGGGAAGGTTCTAGGGAGCCGGAGGTACAAGCGGAGCCAGAGGAAGCGCAAACCCCATAGCGATCTAGGGAGAGCAGAATGGCTTCACCTTCGATGTATTTAAAGCCGATGTTGGTGGTATTGGGTAAGCGATTTTTAGGATCGCCATTGACTTCACAATCGGCAATGTTGGTGAGGAGGAATTTCTCTAGGCGATCGCGCAATTGTTTCTCTTGTTTAACGGCTTGGGGTAAGTGAGTTAACTCCAATTCTGCCGCTTTACCTAAGCCAATAATGCTAGCCACATTCTCGGTTCCGGCTCTCCGTCCCCGTTCTTGATGTCCGCCTAACATGAAGGGACGGAACCGGAAACCCCGGCGCACATATAAGGCTCCAATTCCTTTCGGGGCGTGTAGTTTATGTCCCGATAAGGTGAGTAAATCAATGGTGCTATTTTTAAGATTTAAGGGAATTTTGCCCACCGCTTGTACGGCATCAACGTGGAAAATTGCACCGTAGGATTTGGCGAGGGAACCAATTTCTTCAATGGGAAAAATTGTTCCGGTTTCGTTGTTGGCGTACATAGTTGTGACCAACGCCGTATTGCCTGTGAGGGCAGCTTCTAATTCCGCTAAATCGATTTGTCCTTTGCGATTAACAGACAAGTAGGTGACGGTATAACCCTGCTTTTCTAACAGCTTACAAACATTCATTACACAAGCGTGTTCTACTTGAGTGGTAATGATGTGCTTGCGATCGCTTTGAGCGGCTAGGGCGGCACGAATCGCGGTATTATTGCCTTCAGTCCCGCAACTGGTGAAGATGATTTCAGAATCTTCTGCACCGAGAAGGGTAGCAACTTGCGATCGCGCAGTTTGAATAGCTTTACCTACTTGTCCGCCAAAGCTGTGCATACTGGAAGGATTGCCGTAGTAGGTAGTGAGGTAAGGAAGCATGGCTTCAACAACGGCGGGGTCAACTTTAGTAGTGGCGTTGTTGTCAAGATAGATTGTCTCTGCGTTCATGCTGTTACCTCCGGCAATTTAGGAATATTTATTGGGATTTTGGCTGTATTTTGGTCAGGACTGAAGCAAGTTTGAAAATTAATTGAGATTAGCTAGGACTTGCTTCAATCGAGAGAGTTTTGATGGTGCGTTACGCTGCGCTAACACACCCTACGGATAGATCTATTGCTGAATAAATTTGCTGTAAAACTCTTTGGCTACCACATCAATTGCATCGTAGGCTTCTACAGGTTCTATGCCAGCTTTTTTCAGGCTTTCTTGGGGACAATTTCCCACTTTGGCAGTTAGTACCGCTTTGCAATCAGAAATGGCTTCAATGATGTTTTCTAAAGTAGCTTCTTCGCCGTAACCAGTTTGACAATACTGGTCGATTTTGCGATGTCCGACAAATTTCACTTCGTTGGCATCAACTTCGTAGATTTGAAACTCTTTGGCATGACCAAAGTGTTGATTAACAATCCCGCTACCTTTAGTAGTTACGGCAACGAGAATTTTAGGAGTTGCTGCCGCTTTAGGATTTTTAGCTACTTTGGCTTTTTTCTGGTTTTGTTCGGCTTGAAAATGCTCAATCCCGGCGTGGACTTGTTGGCGAGTTTCCAAATCGTAGGTAGGAGCCATGTCCATGAACTTATCTTTGGTAAACTCTTGGGAACGATCTTCACCCAGTAATCCCACCGCATCAGCGCGACATTGGCGACAGTGGCGCATCATTTTCATGTTGCTGCCAGCGCAGTCATCCTGAAGCTTTTTCAATTCTTTGGGTGTTGGCCCCCGTTGTCCAGTTAAACCAAAGTGGGTTCCATGTTCGGGAGCAGAGATTAAAGGCATAATATTATGGAGAAATGCCCCTTTCTCACGAATCACCCGATCGACTTCAACCAAATGCTCGTCGTTAATGCCGGGAATCATCACGGAATTAACTTTGCATAAAATATCCGCTTCTTTAAGTGCTTGTAGGCTTTCCATTTGCCGTTCGTGCAGGATACGAACGCCTTCGATACCTCTGTAACGTTTCCGTTTGTAATGTACCCAAGGATAAATTTTTTCCCCAATTTCGGGATCGACCATGTTAATGGTAATCGTCACGTGGTCGATGTTCAACTGTTTGATGCGATCGACATATTCCGGGAGCATCAACCCATTGGTGGAAAGACAAAGTTTAATATCAGGAGCTTGTTCCGCAATTAATTCAAAGGTGCGAAATGTCTTTTCTGGATTGGCTAAAGGATCGCCGGGGCCAGCAATTCCCAACACAGTCATCTGGGGAATTTTTCCGGCAATAACTAAAACTTTGTGGGCGGCTTCTTCGGGGGTTAACAATTCGCTGACTACCCCAGGGCGGCTTTCATTAGCACAGTCAAATTTGCGATTGCAGTAGTTGCATTGAATGTTGCAAGCTGGGGCAACGGCAACGTGCATCCGAGCATAGTGGTGGTGTGCTTCTTCGCTGTAGCAAGGGTGCTTGG
Source organism: uncultured cyanobacterium (assembly GCA_936920195.1). Taxonomy (GTDB): domain Bacteria; phylum Cyanobacteriota; class Cyanobacteriia; order Cyanobacteriales; family FACHB-T130; genus CAKZHE01. The sequence goes on from CAKZHE010000156.1 coordinate 11,860, forward strand.
CAATGCGCTCTTGCATTTTTTGATCTAAAGAGCTTGGAGCAGAACTTTCAGAACTTTTGGTGCTACTACAACCACAGCTGCCGGATTTGGGCTTTGCTGGAGTTACTACAGTCTTATTCTGAACAGGAGATGGAATGAGGGCAGTGATTGGGGGTGTCATTGAAGCTTCCTGGAATGGTGGACTGCGGTCAACGTTATGAACTTTATAGCAGCCACTTTCCGACAGCTTGGGGGAGCGATCGCGATAAAACTAATTGAGATAATTAGGAATGTACTCAAAAGCTATACCCCTGACTCCATCTAGATCTAACCAGATCTAAAACTTTTTTTGGGGTAGGGGTACGAGTATTTTTATGTGAGGGGTTGAGTATTTATGGGGTGGGGGTACAGATGGGGTTGTACTCACCAGAAATCTAGCTATAGCAATCTTTTTAGCCTAATTTACTGGCTAATTCAGAGCGTTGTTATGTGTACTCAAAAAAATACCAATCTTCTTAATAAAGATGTGGTAGTATGTCTCGAAGCCATGAACAATATTGGTTCTAACTATTCGCCGCCCTCATTTGCCCTGGCTTTGGGACTCTTGATTCTGTATCTAAATTATCATTCCTTTGGCGAATCGGTATCTAAACAATCATTTTTCTTAACATAATGTCAGGAGTTGCCTTTTTCAGGCTCAAAGTCAGTTTAATCGTATCTATATATACAGATGTCGCTATAGCAATTTGCCATGTTCCCCTTGAACTTTCTGGTCTAGTGTCGTACAATGGCGAACAGTATATATGAATACAAAACCTTCTGGGTTCAACTGGAATTGCTGGCATCTGTACTCATTGAGTACAATTTGAGTTTTGGCAAAGTTCGCAGTTGAAACCCTTGTCTATGCTGGCGAGTAGCATTTTATTTTTGAGTGCCAGAATACCTATACCTATTCCCTTAAATGCCAGTCCCCCCAAGGGAAAATACTCGTACCCCTATCCCGAAAAAAAAATCAAATTCTTGAGCTATCTGGCTTCAGGGGGTTGAGTACATTCCTAATTAAGCTAATAAATCTTATCGGCAGCATTGATGGCTGGGGCTTTGACAGCACCTGATATAAGCAGAAGGATAGAACTTTGCATTCCACTGCCCAACCAACTGTCATGCTGCAATCTTTCTTTCACCCCAATAGATTTGAACTGGGAGAAGTTGGCAAGGTATCTGCCTTCCATGCCTACTCCCTTGCCGATTGGAAAAAGTCCCTGACTATTGATATTTTCTTTCCGCTCCGTCAATGGCTGAATCAGATCGAAATTAGCGATCGCCAATTTGCCACTTGGCTCTGCCATCTGATTCCCGCTAGTTGCCCCTTCGCCCGCACCATTCGAGCTTTTGGACGTAGTTACCATATTCCCCCCCTGTGCAAGCTCAATCCCCTGTACGAAGAACTGGTGAGCCTGCGCTTTCGCGCCTTGATTTACTTGTCCGAGTGAGCGATCGCTAAATTGCTTTGCCAACCACCTCCACCCCCATAAGCATCATGAAACTCACGCAAGGAAAAATCAACGAACTCCTGACTGAGACTGCCTGCGAACATAACCATCACAAAGATGGGCAAAAAAAGAACAAATCTTGTCAGCAGCAAGCGCAACCGGGAGCGGCTCAAGGCGGCTGTGCATTTGATGGGGCTTCAATTGCCCTAGTGCCAATTACTGACGTTGCCCATTTAGTTCATGCGCCGATTGCTTGTGGCGGTAATTCTTGGGGTTCGAGAGGTAGTTTATCTTCCGGTTCTACCCTATATAAAACAGGTTTTACCACGGATTTAACTGAAAACGATATTATTTTTGGGGGCGAAAAAAAGCTCTACAAAGCAATTTTAGAAGTTCAGCAACGCTATCAGCCAGCGGCGGTATTTGTTTATGCCACCTGCGTGACAGCTTTGATTGGAGATGATTTTGATGCGGTTTGTCAAAAGGCGGCGCAAAAAACTGGCATTCCAGTCGTGCCAGTCAATTCTCCAGGGTTTGCGGGGAGTAAAAACCTTGGCAATCGCATCGGCGGCGAAGCCTTACTAGAATATGTCATTGGTTCGGCGGAACCAGAATGTACTACCCCCTACGATATTAATCTGATTGGCGAATATAATATCGCGGGGGAGTTGTGGAGCGTTTTACCATTATTTGAGAAAGTAGGGATTCGGGTATTATCAAAAATTACCGGAGATGCCACCTATCGCGAGATTTGTTATGCTCACCGGGCAAAACTGAATGTGCTGATTTGTTCCAAAGCCCTAATTAATGTGGCGCGGAAAATGGAAGAAAGATATGGCATTCCCTATATTGAAGAATCCTTCTATGGGATTGCCGATATGAACCAATGTTTGCGACATATTGCCGAGAAATTGGGCGATCGCATTTTACAAGAACGAGTAGAAAAGTTAATTGCTGCCGAATCTGCTAACCTGGATCGGGAACTGGCTCCCTATCGCGATCGCCTTCAAGGTAAGCGAGTAGTTCTCTATACAGGTGGAGTGAAAAGTTGGTCAATTATTTCCGCTGCCAAGGATTTAGGCATGGAAGTAGTTGCCACCAGCACCAAGAAAAGCACGGAAGAAGATAAAGCCCGGATTCGCGAATTGCTGGGCGTGGATGGGATCATGATGGAGAAAGGCAACGCCCAAGAACTCCTCACCACGATCGCCAAAACCAACGCTGATATGTTGATTGCCGGAGGGCGCAACCAATATACTGCGCTGAAAGCGCGAATTCCCTTTCTGGATATCAACCAAGAGCGCCATCATCCCTATGCCGGGTATGCAGGGATGGTGGAGATTGCCAGGGAATTAGAAGAAGCTTTATATAGTCCGATTTGGGCGCAAGTTCGCCAACCCGCTCCTTGGGAAGATCCTGTGGCTTTCAAAACGGCACTTTTGTTGGAGAAAGGTACAGAACTCCCCAAAACCGAGATTGTCACCCCGAAAAAAGCTGTTGCCGTTAATTCCCTCAAACAGAGTCAGCCGCTGGGTGCATCCCTCGCCTTTCTGGGATTAAAAGGAGCTATGCCGCTGATGCACGGCTCGCAGGGATGTACGGCTTTTGCCAAAGTAGTGTTGGTGCGGCATTTTCGCGAGGCGATTCCCCTGTCTACCACGGCAATGACGGAAGTAACTACCATTCTGGGCGGGGAAGAAAATGTTGAGCAGGCAATTTTAACCTTAGTGGAAAAGGTTAACCCCGAAATCATTGGACTTTGTACCACGGGTTTAACTGAAACGCGGGGGGATGATATGGAAGGCATTCTTCGCACCTTCCGCCAAAAACATCCCAAATTAGATTCCCTGCCGATTGCTTTTGCCTCTACTCCCGACTATAAGGGAGCGCTGCAAGATGGTTATGCGGCGGCGGTGGAAAGTGTGGTGCGCTCGCTTCCGCAACCGGGAACTCTCAATCCTACGCAAATCACTGTTTTGGCAAGTTCGGCACTGGCTCCCGGCGATGTGCAAGAACTGAAAGAAATCATCGCTGCCTTCGGATTAACTGCCATTTGCATTCCCGATCTCTCCAGTTCCCTAGATGGACATTTGAGCGAAAGCTATAGCCCAACAACTACTGGGGGAACCACTCTTGCCCAACTGCGGAGTGTCGGCTGTTCTAGCTTTACCCTGGCTTTGGGGGAAAGTATGCGAACAGCGGCAACTATTCTGCAAGAGCGATTTGGGACAGATTACCAAGTATGCGATCGCCTGACAGGTTTAGGCGCTACAGATATTCTGTTACAACAACTAACACAGATTAGTGGGGTTGCCGTCCCAGAAAAATATCGCTATCAACGGCAACAACTGCAAGATGCCATGTTAGATACCCATTTCTATTTTGGTCGCAAGCGGGTGTCCTTGGCATTAGAACCAGATTTGCTCTACAGCATCGCTTGGTGGTTGTCGGAAATGGGAGCAGAAGTACAAGCAGCGGTGACAACCACGCGATCGCCTTTGCTAGAAAAGTTACCGATTGCCGAGGTAACTCTTGGCGATTTAGAAGATTTTGAAAATCTGGCTGTCGGGGGGGATTTAATTGTCACCAATTCCAACGGCAAACGAGTTTCTAAAAACCTGGGAATTCCCCTTTACCGTTTGGGCTTCCCCATCTTCGATCGCTTAGGGAATGGGCATCGTTGTACCGTGGGCTATCGCGGCACGATGGAGTTGGTTTTTGAGCTTGGCAATCTATGGTTGGAAGCCGAAGAATCAACTCATAAATCGATCCCCCTAAATCCCCCTTAAAAAGATTTAACTGGTTCCCAGGCTCTGCCTGGGAACCGATATCGAGAGGCTCTGCCTCGCTTTATCATCCGAGGCAGAGCCTCTCAATGGACATTCCCAGGCGGAGCCTGGGAACGAGTAAAAGGCTCTATAAGAACCAAGCAAGGCAATTTCTTTTCCCCCCTTTTTAAGGGGGGTTAGGGGGGATCTGATTCAGAGGGAAGCAAATTATTTCCACAAGGAGAACCGTTATGAAAGTTGCTTTTACTACTAGCGATCGCGTTCACATTAATGCTCACTTTGGTTGGGCAAAAGAAATTGATGTCTATGACGTTTCACCGGAAGGATATCAATTTCTGAATACAATCTCCTTCACCGGAGAGCTAAAGGAAGATGGCAACGAAGACAAGTTAGTGCCAAAGATTGAAGCTTTGTCCGACTGCACTATTGTCTATGTTTCTGCCATTGGGGGTAGCGCCGCCGCTCGCCTGATTCGGAAGCGAATTACCCCCGTGAAAGCCAAATCAGAAGACGATGAAATTGCTGATATTTTGGGTAAATTAGTTCAAACCCTAAAGGGTAATCCGCCCCCTTGGTTGAGAAAAGTTCTCCAACAGCAATCTCAAAACCTTGACGAATTAGATGAAACTGAACTAGGAGAATCCGATGACCACAACTAACACCCCAAATCCCACCACTGAAGACCTTGCCGAAATCCTGGCAAACCCCTTTTTAAAAGGTTTAGTCCAGCAAATCCGGGTTAACGATCCCTATGGAACCTATCGCAATTGGTCTGATGAATTGCTGCTAAAACCCTTTATTCTCAATAAACAACAAAAGCGGAAAATCTCTGTAGATGGCGATGTCGATCCCATTACCAAAGGCAGAATTATGGCCTTTTATCGTGCCGTTGCCCTCCGCATAGAACAAGAATCTGGTTATCTTGCCCAAGTAGTTGTCGATCTCAGTCACGAAGGTTTTGGATGGGTGCTGATTTTTTCTGGACGCTTGCTATTGGTGACTCGTACCCTGCGCGATGCCCAACGTTTCGGTTTTGAGTCTCTGGAAAAGTTAGGAGAAGAAGGCGAGAAATTGGTTCAACAAGGTGTGGAATACGCCATCAAATTCCCCGAAGTTGCCAAAGCGTAACTAAGAGGGAACAGGGAACAGGGAACAGGGAACCAATAGGGAACAGGGAACAGGGAACAGGGAACAGGGAATAAATAGGGAATAGAGAACAGGGAAATGGGAACTGAGGATAAATAGGGAATTGGGAACAGTAAATTTTACCAGTACCAAAAAAACTATGGTGCAGACAGAAACGGCGATCGCTAGCCTGAGTATTGATGAACTGAAAACCCAGATTAAGCGATTAAACAGCAAAGCAGGTCAAATGAAAATGGATCTGCACGATTTGGCAGAAGGACTCCCCACCGACTACGAACAATTGATGGATGTAGCCGCCAAAACCTATCAAATCTTTCGCCAAATTGACGAGATGAAACAGCAACTAAAAATTCTAGAGCAGCAGGGGAGTAACTGATATGGTAGGCACGCTGAACCAATTCCAGCAATTGACGGATGCAGAGCAGTATTTCCAGTTTTTCGATCTGGCCTACGATCCGCAAGTTGTCAACATCAACCGCTTGCATATTCTCAAAAAGTTTTCCCAGTCTTTGCAGGAAATTAATGCTCAGTTGGCAGCCGCCAGTGAGGAAGAAAAATTAAGCTCTTACAAAGCCGCTTTAGAAGCTTCTTATGCCGCTTTTATTGCTTCTACGCCCCTAGAACAAAAGCTGTTTAAGGTTTTTCACCAAAAACCTAATAACGTGGTGATGTTAGGCGATATTGGCATGAGTGAGGAGGAGTAATTGTGATCTCTCTAACCCCTACAGAACTAGAGCGTTATTCTCGTCAAATGATGTTGCCGAACTTTGGAGAAGAAGCGCAAAAAAAGCTGAAATCTTCTACGGTTTTGGTTACAGGTGTGGGCGGCTTGGGTGGAACCGCAGCCCTCTATCTAGCGGTAGCTGGAATTGGCAAACTAATTCTAGTGCGCGGCGGGGGATTGCGTCTCGACGACATGAATCGTCAGGTATTAATGACTGACGATTGGGTAGGGGAGCCGCGAGTTTTGAAAGCCAAAGCAACTTTGCAAAGCATCAATCCCGATGTGGAAATAGCAACTGTCTATGACTACATTACTGCCGATAATGTGGATGAATTAGTCCAGTCAGCAGATATCGCTCTCGACTGCGCTCATAACTTCACTGAACGGAATTTGCTGAATGAAGCTTGCGTGCGCTGGCAACGCCCAATGGTGGAAGCAGCAATGAACGATATGGAAGCCTATTTAACCACTATTGTTCCCCATCAAACGGGATGTCTTTCTTGTTTATTTCCCGAAAAACCTGATTGGGATCGCCGGGGTTTTGGGGTTCTAGGAGCGGTGTCGGGAACTCTCGCCTGTTTAACTGCCCTAGAAGCAATTAAACTTTTGACGGGTTTTGGTTCTCCCTTACTTTCGCAACTGTTAACGATGGATTTGGGAAGATTGGAATTTGCCAAGAGGCATACTTTTCACGATCCTAATTGTCCGGTTTGTGGAAGTAAAAAAAATGAGCGATCGCTCATCTCCACTCCTCAAGCAGTAGTTAGCGACTCGCTACCTTTTCTTGCCAAAGAACCCCTGTACGCGATCTAGTTTTCAGCCATGATTCATCACAAATCTGAAGGAGATTTCTATGTCTATTATCCTCACCGAAAAAGCGGAATTTCGTTTACGAGCTTTCTTGCAAGGTTCTGCCGAGCGGGAAGCCCCAGAAAAAGGCGTTCGGATTGGCGTTAAGGATGGCGGTTGTAGTGGCTATCAATACACGCTGGACATTACTAATACCAAAAATCCTGATGATATCGTCGAACAACAAGGAAAGGTGCGAGTTTATATCGATCCTAAAAGCGCTCCTTTGTTGAATGGTGTAGTTGTCGATTATGTGGATGGTTTGTTAGAAAGTGGCTTTAAGTTTGAAAATCCTAATGCCACGGATTCCTGTGGTTGCGGGCAATCTTTTCAAGCTGGAGATTGCACTCCCGCCGCTGTGCCTTGCAGTTAAATTGGGGCAACCACGGGGCAGTTAAATCGGGGCAACCACGGGGGGATTGCCCCTACAAAACAGCGCTATAGAGGGCGAATGCCATTCGCCCCTACTACTTAATCATTTCTATCAATTTTGGAGATTCCCACAATGGCTACATACAACGTCCGATTGTTCAACAAAAAGAGGAATATCGACACTACTATTGCTGTCGATGAAAAAACAACCATTTTGGCAGCAGCGGAAGAGGCAGGGCTAGATTTACCATTTTCTTGTAGTGCGGGTTCTTGCTCTAGTTGTACTGGCAAAGTAGATGAGGGAGAAGTCGATCAATCAGACCAGAACTTTTTAGATGAAGAGCAAGTAGAAAAAGGTTTTGTTCTTCTTTGTGTAGCTTATCCCCGCTCCGATTGTACGATTCGTACCCATCAAGAAGCCTATTTAGTTTAGGAGCAAGCCCCCCATGTTTCTACAAGGATTTACAGTTTCTAGTTCTTCCCTTTCCTTACTTCAGGTTGGTGAATGTGGGGTGGTTACTTCGCTTCGCAATGTAGATAGTCCTACACGGCATCAACTAGAAAGTTCTGGCATAATCGCTGGGGCAAAAATTACCCTAACCAAGCGGTTGCCCGAATTGGCAATTCAAGTAGGGACAAATTATTTGACACTGAGCGATCGCATTGCTCGTTCCATTCAAGTTCGCCTTAGTTAGCAACAGCGAACTGAGATTTTGAATTGATTTATAATCGCACTAAAAAACCTATTTGGGAGGAGATTCGAGCTATGGCTAACCTCACAGGATTGACTTTCGGCGGTAAAGAATGGCTGCCCAACTTTGTCCAAGCCATCGATCAACATAAATGTATTGGGTGCGCTCGTTGTTTCAAAGTTTGTGGGCGCAATGTGCTGGCACTTAAAGGAATGAACGAAGACGGCGAATTTGTGGATGATGAAGATGAAGATGAAGTGGAAAAGAAAGTGATGACAATTGCCAATTTGGTCAATTGTATTGGTTGTCAAGCTTGTTCGCGGGTTTGTCCAAAGAACTGCTATACCCATGCTGCTTTAGCGCTCGCTTAATGCCTTCTCAATTATGACGTTTTTTGAATTCAAAATTCAAAATTCAAAATTCAAAATTAATTCCGAGAATAGGCTCCCACTGAATTAAAAGTTAGCGATCTACAATCAATGGTGGAGTCAAGCTCCTATTAATTGCCATTTTGAATTAATAATTTTGAATTTTGAATTGGAGTGAACGACATGACTAGCATTTCTTTCCAACGCATGAAGGGCAAAGATTGGATTGTTACCGATAACGGACATTGTGAATCTCGCCCCACTCCTAGAGAATGGGATTTAATCAGGGAAACATACTATTTTCATGAGTTCCTGACGGAGATTATTACTTTGTTGCGGGATGTGCGGAATGAAGCAGACGAATGGGAATATTTACCCCAAATTCGGATGCGCGTTAGGCAATTAACCATCAATTCCTATTGGTTGCATACCCAATATCCCCAACCTTGTCCTAAAACTGGTATTGCCACTCGTACCCTCTACGATGAAATTGGCTATCCCCTGACGGTGCAAACGGCAGTGTTTTCACCGGGGGTTTCTTCAAACATTCACAATCATGGCACTTGGGGAGTTGTAGCGGTTCTTTTGGGGCAGGAAAAACACACTTTCTGGAAACGAGTTGCCGATCCCCAATTTCCCCATCGAATTGAATTGGTAGGAGAGAAAATTCTCAACGCGGGGGAGATTGTTAGTTTCACTCCCCATGCTATTCATCAAGTGACAGCGATTGGAGATGAACCTGCATTTAGTTTCACCCTTTATGGGGATACTCAACCGCGATCGCGCTTTATTTTCGATCCCATCAAGCATACCGCAAAACCTTTTTAAGGTCATGGCAGAAGTGATTTTCTATGAGAAACCGGGCTGTATCAATAATACCAAGCAAAAAGCGCTTTTACAAGCCGCTGGTCATTTGGTAGATGCCCGGAATCTCTTGACAGAATCTTGGAGTTCAGAAAGTTTATGGCTATTTCTCCAACAACCATGATTAATCACTCGTTCCTAGGCTCTGCCTAGGAATGCCTACGAGAGGCTCTGCCTCGACGATCTCCAA
>CAKZHE010000157.1 GCA_936920195.1 uncultured cyanobacterium
TATTTCTGGAGCTAGATGGAGACACAGAAACTGCATGAACAAAAAGCCCCTAAAAAGGCACAAAGTCAACAGCCTAGCTTTATACCCGTTTTTTTTGGTAAGGCGCAACTAGGCGAATTTGTCAGTCCTGTACTGACATATCTTGAAGATAACCACATTGCCTGTGAAAAAAAGAATGACTCGGTGAATCTTGCCTATGAAGCTTGGCGCGATCGCTTTATGCTAGATCGGATGCAATTAGTCGCCTATTTAGGTTTATTTGTTTGTTTTACATTGGTCAGTTTTTTCACATTTCGAGATATAATTAAATACAATAGTCTTAAGCCTGAACCATTTTTAATTGGCGTTAGTGTATCCATATTATTGCTGTTTTGTTTAGCTATTTGCAAAATCAAGCCCTTTTCTCGCTACCCCCATATTATCTTTTTGTGTTTGTGTTGGTCGGTAACAATTGTGCAGCAAATTGGGATAATTATGGTGGGGTATAATGAACCACAAAATAGTTTATGGACTCTCATCTTTTTAATGAATGCCACCTTAGTTCCCGTGCGGTGGAAACTGCATTTGATCGCCCAAATTGGAACTATTAGTTGTTATTTGGTTTTGTACCAGGGATTTAATTTTCATTTGGATCATTCTAGGAGTTTTTATTTAGAAAAAAGCATCTATTTATTTTGGACTTGCGTCATTTCTTGCCTATCCGTATATCTTTATGAATGCCTCCAAAGACGAGAATTTTTGGCTCGTAAAGAACTAGAAATTGCTCAGGAAAAGTCCGAAAAGTTATTGCTGAATATTCTCCCGCAATCAATTGCCGATCGGCTCAAACAAGAGTCATCCACCATTGCCGATAGTTTCAGCGAAGTCACAGTATTATTTGCCGATATTGTCGGTTTCACGGAATTATCTGCCAGAATTTCCCCCATTGAATTAGTCAAATTACTAAATCAGATTTTTTCCATGTTTGACGAATTGGCAGAAAAACACCAATTAGAAAAAATTAAAACCATTGGCGATGCCTATTTAGTAGTAGCAGGATTACCAAACCATCGGGTAGATCATACCGAAGCGATCGCGAACATGGCTTTGGATATGCAAGCAGTTGTCGATCGGTTTAATCAACTAACTGGACAATCTTTCCGGATTCGGATTGGCATTAGCACTGGCCCAGTAGTAGCAGGAGTAATTGGGGTGAAAAAATTTGCCTACGATCTTTGGGGCGATACAGTTAATACTGCTAGTCGGATGGAATCCCACGGGCTTGCCGGACAAATTCAAGTTTGCGAATTGACTTACAAGCGGTTAAAAAACGAATATTCTTTAACGGAAAGAGGTGCGATCGCAGTCAAAGGAAAAGGACAAATGAATACCTATTTACTAGCAGGGAGATTGTGGAATGGAGAAAATCAGTTAATTAACTCTCTTGGAAAGCCCTGACCTTTTTTGAATTCAAAATTCAAAATTCAAAATTCAAAAAACAATTTTTAACATTGAAAACTCCTGTAAGTACAATCGGAAAAGTTTATTTAGTAGGGGCAGGGATAGGCGATATCGGCTATTTGACAGTGCGATCGCACCAAATTTTGGCCTCGGCAGATACAGTAGTTTACGATGCCCTAATTTCCCTCGAACTATTAGATTTAGTCCCCACAAATTGCCAAAAAATTGACGTTGGTAAACGGGGGGGACAACCTAGCACGCCCCAAGCCGAAATCAATCAATTGCTAGTTACTGAATGTCAATTAGGGAAACAAGTAGTCCGGCTAAAAAGTGGCGATCCCTTTATTTTCGGACGCAGTGCTTCCGAAATTCAAGCCTTAGTCGCCGCCGGATGTCATTTTGAAGTAATTCCCGGAATTTCTTCTGCCCTCGCAGCCCCTTTACTCGCCGGAATTCCCCTGACAGATCCAGTTTTAAGTCGCTGTTTTGCTGTTGTTACCGCCCATCAACCCAACGATCTCAACTGGGAAGCTTTAGCGGGTATTGATACCCTGGTAATTTTAATGGGAGGGCGAAATTTAAAGACAATTATTACCCATTTGCATCGACATGGGCGATCGCTCCAAACTCCCGTTGCCATTATCCACCGCGCCGGATCTCCCCAACAACAAATTTGGGAAGGCAATTTAGGCAATATTCCCGAAAAAACAGCGGGAGTTAGTTTATCCCCAGCCGTAATTGTCGTAGGGGAAGTGGCAGGATTGCGCCCTTACCTGCAATCTCCTGGTAAAGTGCAAGATGAAGCGTTGAACATTGCCCATACTGTGACCAATCAAGAGCAAATTCCCCTGCCTTTGGCAAATAAAACTATTTTAGTGACGAGATCTGCCGGACAGTCCAGCGAATTCAGCACCAGCTTGCAACAAGCCGGAGCCAAAGTGATTGAAATGCCAACATTAGAAATTGGTGCGCCTTCTACTTGGGAACCTTTAGACGGCGCGATCGCTCAATTATCCAGCTTCAACTGGTTAATTTTAACTTCTAGCAATGGTGTAGAATACTTTTTTGAACGTTTATCTACCCAAGGCCAAGATACCCGCGCCTTAGCTGGGCTAAAAATTGCCGTGGTTGGCAAGAAAACTGCCCAAAGTCTCGCCCAATACCACCTGCAACCAGATTTCATTCCCCCCAACTTTGTCGCTGACTCCCTGGTGGAGAATTTCCCCGAAACCATCAAAGGTCAAAAAATCCTTTTTCCTAGGGTAGAAAGCGGCGGCAGAGAGGTGCTGGTAAAGGAATTAACCGCCCAAGGTGCAGAAGTCATGGAAGTGCCAGGTTACGAATCTCGATGTCCAGAAGCGATCGCTCCGCCAGCTTTTACCGCCTTGCAACGCGGACAGGTAGATATCATTACTTTTGCTAGTTCTAAAACCGTCCATAACTTTTGCGAATTACTCAAAAAAGAACTATCTCTTCGAGGAGCCACCACCAATTTATCCATCTTCCTGCAAAACGTTGGGATTGCTTCCATTGGTCCCCAAACTTCCCAAACCTGCATCGCTTTACTAGGGCGAGTCGATGTAGAAGCTCAAGAATATACCATGACAGGATTGCAAACAGCGATCGCCCTTTGGGTAGAGCGATCGCCTAAGATTGACCTTTTTTGAATTCAAAAGGCAAAATTCAAAATTCAAAATGAAGAATGGAAATAATTTTGAATTAATTAAT
>CAKZHE010000158.1 GCA_936920195.1 uncultured cyanobacterium
TAAACCCGCCCCGCACACCCATCGAGCAAGTCAATTAATGGTAAATTTGGGGGTGTATGGGGCGGGTTTAGATCATTATCTCAGTAGTAGGGTGGGCAATGCCATCCAAGGCTAACATGGCGTTCTCAGATGTTGTTGGCATTGCCCACCCTACAGAAGCTGCATAAACAGAAAGCCCTAATTCCCTGTTCCCTGTTCCCTTCCTAATTCCCTGTTCCCCTGATTATCATGTCTGCTGAAACAACTTTGCCTACTCTTGCCAGTCTCGCCTACATTCCCTATATTGATAGCAATGGTAATTTACCTGCGGAATTCCAAGCCAAAATTGGAGTTTATGCCATTTTCGATCGCGAACAAATCTTGAAATTTGTAGGTTTTTCCCGCGATATTTCCCTGAGCCTGAAACAGCATTTAGTCCGCCAACCTCAATCTTGTTATTGGTTGAAGTATCATACCATTGACCGTCCCAGTCGGACAATTTTGGATCAAATTCGCGCTGCTTGGATTACCGAGAATGGCAATATCCCGACGGGGAATGATATAGATGCTGCTAAATGGAATGACCCAATTGATGTAAAATTGCTGATGACGGAAGAGGAGCGATCGCAGTTAGAAAACCAAATTAATGAAAGCGCCCAAGCTAAGTTTTTAAAATCCCTAGCTCGCCGAATGGAAGACAAAATTTTTGCCGAACTGGCCGCTAGGGGCGTAAATGAAGAAATTCATTTTAATCCGAAGTTAAAAGAAAGTGGTTTGCTAGATTTAAAATAGTTTTATATCGGAGCGAAGCGACTTGTCTTAATTTTGAATTAATAATTTTGAATTGGAGCAAAGCGACTTGACTACACCAGCACTACTAAATAATCGTTATCGGGTTTTGCGATCGCTTGGACAAGGAGGATTCGGCACAACCTTTTTGGCAGAAGATATTTATTTGCCCTCTAGTCGCCCTTGTGTCATCAAACAATTATATGTTGCCCCCCAAAATCAGCCAAATTCGCAACTTTTACAAGAACGGTTTCAGCGAGAAGCCGTAGTTTTAGAAAAGTTGGGAGCAGGGAGCGATCGCATCCCCAAATTATACGCCTATTTTACCGAAGCGGGACAATTTTATTTAGTTCAAGAGTTGATTGAAGGGGAAACTCTCCGAACTAAAATTGAACGGGAAGGCAAATTAAGCGAGAATGCGGTTCGGCAAATCCTGAGCGATTTATTACAAGTATTAGATTTTGTCCATAGTCAAGGGGCAATTCACCGAGATCTGAAACCAGATAATATTATCTTGCGGCAGGATGGCAAACCCGTTTTAATTGACTTTGGTGCAGTTAAGGAAGCTATAGCCAATCCAGTTAATCCGGCTAATTCCATTGCAATTGGCACTCCCGGATTTATGCCGCCAGAACAAGGAGCGGGTAGACCAACTTTTGCCAGCGACTTGTATAGTTTAGGGTTAACAGCGGTTTATTTGTTAACTGGAAAATGGCCTCAAGAATTTACAACCGATCCTCAAACTGGAGAAATTCTTTGGCAACAGCAAGTTACCGGAATTAATCCTAGTTTAGCTGCCGTATTAGATCGCGCCATTCAATATTCTCCTAACCATCGCTACACAACAGCGCGGGAAATGCTCAACGCTTTAAATGCGAACAATGTTAATCATAATTCTACCCAACCTACAGTAGCAGTTGGTCAAGCGATCGCTTCTCCGCGTCAAGGAGCAAATATTGTTGTACCTAGCAATCAAGGGCAAGGATGGAAAGCGATCGCCATTGGTGGAGCCACTATTGTAACAGTAATTAGTTTAGGAATATTTGCAAGTCGTTTAAATCAGCATCAGTCAACAGTTTCTCCCGTCGCTTCTGCCCCTCCTAGTAATTCACCATCTCCCACCCCTGCTATCAGTAATTCCCCTAGTCCTAGCCCTTCCACCAGTAATTCACCCGCTCCCATTTCCTCGCCAAGTAATTCACCATCTCCTAATCCTGCCCCAAGTAACTTAACCTCTCCGAGTCCTTCGCCAAGCAATTCACCATCGCCCATTCCTTCCGCCAGTAATTCGCCAGCGGTTACTCCTCGCCCTTCACCATCAACAGAGCCAGCGAGATCCCCTTCTCCTTCACCCATCAATAATTCTGCTACTATTAATAGTATCCCCGCATTTCCCGTGGGTACGCCAAGAAATAAAGTTGAAACAGCTTTGGGAAAACCAACTAGAGATGTCAGCGGCAGTTGGAAAACTCGCGCCGTTACATATACTTTCGTTCCCAATCAAATCGATTTAGGCTATTTATTTGACCGGAATACTGGAGTTTTGCGGCAAACCGAGTTATCCTTTACTCAATCTGTCGATTCGCAAATGGCTTTAAAAGCTTTAGATCAACTTTTAGAAAGTCGCATAACTGAGGATATTAAACAGGGATTTCAACAAGTTCAGCAGCGGCGACGGAGTGCTTACACTTTTACTAATGGTTCTTTTCGAGGGCAAATTGTTCGCCAAGATTGCGATTTTGTTTATATTAGTATTTGGGATGCTAATTTACACGATTTTGAAGTTGAAGGAGCGAGGAAATGCTGATAATAAATCTTACTTGCAATATTCGTATATTAACCATCGATGTAGGGGCGGGTTTATTTAGGTTATTGGTGAGGAGCAAAGCTTGTCCCCAAACCCGCCCCTACATCAACCATGGTTAATTACAAGGACTTGATATTAGTTGACAATCCCGAAA
>CAKZHE010000159.1 GCA_936920195.1 uncultured cyanobacterium
GTTGCCCCGATGTGTAGGGGTAGGCACGGGGGCGCTACCCCTACAGATTTACATAAATGATTCAGACGCGCTATATTCTCGCTAAAGCTTCACGGTAAAACCGTTTGCGGTTGTTACAAAAACCAGCAGGACTGCTCAACAATGACTATTGTATCTTACTGTATTCAGTATTGCCAAATTTTAAGATTTGTTGCAGGCACAGGTGCTTTGAAAAGCGATCGCATTAGATGAAAAGCAAAGGCGATCGCCATATCCAGTAAAATTGCTAAAATCAGTTTACAGGATTGCTAATGAGAGAACCTACAATAGAACCAATATCAGAACTATGAATCATTCACCAGAACATAGAAAGCTATGATTCAAACAACATCAAGTCGCCGCCGTCGGCAAGGCAGACTATTTCCAGAATATACCATTCCACCAGAAGAACTAGCTCAAAACCAAGCTGAAAAAGATACTCGTTATCAGCGTTATCAAGAGATTTTTGTTCAAGCTAGTCCTCAATTAATAGAAGAACATTACAACAGGTTTATGGTGATTGAGCCAAATAGTGGAGACTATTTCATCGATCCTGATGAAGAAGCCGCCATTCAAAAAGCTCGCCAAAAGTATCCCTGTGGGATGTTAGGTGTCCACCGAATTAATGAAACAGGAATTTGTGGTAGAATATGATTTCAGGCACATTTGGGGAATTGCTTTTTAATAGATGTAAAAAATAATGCATCCTAAATTTTCTGGTAGTGGCGGTAATTGGCAGGTTATTGACGAAGTTGTTGATCCTGAAGTTGTTCAACAAAAAAGCGATTTGTCTTGTGGGATAGCTTGTGGTGAAATGTTAATGAAAAGTCGGGGAATAAATAATATTAATCAAACTGTTATTGAAGAATTAACAACAATACCTACTTGGCCTGAATTGCTAGCAAAAGCTCTTAATGAACTACACCCAGATAGTAAAGGAAGATGGGTAGGGAACTTTGTTAGCACTGCATCTTTTGAGGGATTAAATGCGACAGGTTCTTGGGCGGCTGTACTTTGGGAAGTAGGTGCTAAAATAGGACATATGGTAATCGTTGATAGTCTTGACAAGAATATAGTGACTATTCTCGATCCTTGGGATGGCACGAAATATAAAATGGCTCAAGATGTTTTCTTGCAATACTGGAATGGACAAGCAGTTTATTGGATCGAAAAATGAAAACGCAATTAATTTCAATAGAACCAGGAATTGAAAACCTACAATTTCAAATTGTGATATTAGTTGGTACTGATAAATATCGGTTTACAATGACAGTAGAAACCTTTAGAGTTGGCGATCGCCAGATTGAAGGAGTTAGGGGAGATGAAGATTTTTTAAATTTCTTCAAATTTAATCAGAATTTGGGTCTGGAAATTTATAAGCTCGTTTTGAATACCTATAATGGACAGATTGTGCCATTACCAATTGATATTGGTAATTTTGATTTAGAAGAACTTAGGCTACATTCAGCAGCAATAGTATCTCAATGATAATAATGAGTCCCGATTTTAACACCATGAGCAAGGCTGAATTACGTTCCTATGTGTTGGCACACAGGGATGATAATGAAGCTTTCTATAATCTTGTTGACCGCTTGAAGGCAGATAATCAAGATGCGGTAAAATATCCATGTCCCAATACACCGGAAGATTGGGCAAAAGTCCCGGAGTGAATTGAGGCAGAGATTGGAAAGTTGGAAAAATAAATCTTTTAACATTCAGAGAATTGGAAAGCGATCGCCTTTTGTGGTGGAATATGAAAAAAGGCGATCGTATCTTGTCGAAAGGAAAATTATTCGCTTATAAAATCCACCCCTTACCTTTGCATTTTTGACATTGCGCCTCTCTTTTTGCACCCGTGAAAGTTATTTTTCCTGTCCCTTCACATGATGGGCAAACTCTCTCCATTTCTTCTTTGCTTTTCTCTTTAGGTTTCTCGCTTGACATGATTCCAATCCTTATTGTTAAAACAGGTTCATTACTAATGAGCTAATTTTAGACATTCGACAATTGCTAAGACATGAAAGCTGGAGTGTTTGAAGAGGCATTTCTAGGCAAATAAAGAAGACTTAAGTAAAAACGGCGGGAATTAATTTAATCCCACTTTGAGCAGCTAAATAAACTCTGTGCCTGCCGCTACCGACTTCATAAGGAGGCGTGCCACGATAAAGATAAATAGGATCGGTTTTACTATGAAGCAAACTTGGCAAAGAATCAGGAGAATTTTGTAACGACCTTAACTTAGCTTCATTTAGTTCGCTGCGTTTGGGAATCTTAATATCTGACATTTTTACAGGGACAGTTTCCATTTTTTTTCCTCCAAGATCTAATTTTTTCTAGCTTTTTGGCTCCGCATCCACTGAGCTAAAAGCTCTAGTTGATGTCTTAAAAAACTTTTGACTGCTGTCTGCTTCTCTATGTTTCTAGCTATGCTAGGACTAATTTGGTAGTAGATATTGACTAGCAACTTACCTACAGCAAAGAACATAATGGAGAATTAGTACATCTAATAAATTCAGAAGATAGCTTCTGAAAGGTTGGATCAGAATCGCCAATTGCTATGGTTTTTCCCGTAGAGCTATCAATCCTAAGGGTGTTTTTCAAGATATTAGCAGTCTCAGAAAAATTGAGCATCTTTTTGTATAAATTCAAAATATCTGAATCGAAATATTTTCGATATTTACCTAAAGTTCTAACTGTCTCTTCTAATTTTTGAGCAAACACTGCAGCTTTTTTGTGTTCTTTTAGGCTAACATAGGACGAAATTACTTTCTGAACTATTGTAGCTAGTGAAAGAAGCATTACTGGTTTCATTTCTTCAACGGTACTTTCTCCCGTTACTTTATCTAGGAATCCGAGACTGAAGCCAAAATAAAATAATGCTTCTGCGTACTCCTCTAGTGCTTGATTGTGATTTTCTCTTTGTTGGTAATAATCGCCACTCCCTTCAGAGTTTTTAGCTTTCTGATACCATTCTTCATACATTTCAACCATTTCTGTCATTTTACTACTTCCTTTGATTTGTTTGGTGTGAAATAATTTAATTGAAGATCTATTTCTTCGTCTAATATGTAATTAAACGTGAAGATTTTATTATTGTTCGTTGAAGTATGGTCTCATTTCTTTCCATTTTTTCTGAACTTCTTCCAACTTTTGACGCGAAGGATACCAACTTATAGTTGTTTTCTTGCAAGTAATGCACTTTTCTCCTTTTGAAGGCTGTTGTTGACTGTTGCATTTGCCACAGTAGTAAACTTCCTCATCATAGCTACCCATTTTGTATTCCCTTCCGTTCTAAGTTATAAACTTTATGTGTCTTTACCAAGAATCCAACATAATTTAGTTTTTGTAAAGTCAATTAAAGTAGGGAAAAGTAGGAAAAAATCTGGTTATAATAGGGAAAATCCTAACCTACGCTCAATCTATGAATGTTACCGAAGTTTTACAATTTGCGGATAATCTAGTTTTTGCCAAAACTGGCGAACATCTTGACGATCTCAAACAGGCTATATTACGGGGGGTATGGCAACATCAGAAATACTCAAAAGTTGCAGAGGAATACCATTGTACTGAAGGTCATGTTAAGGATGTGGCTTCTGAATTATGGAAGTTACTTTCAGATATATTAGGAGAAGAACTTAATAAATCAAATTTTCGCTCCACAATGGAAAGGTGGCAATTTTCTAATGTCTCGTATTTTGAGAAGGCTATTCTACAAATTAATAACGTCAACGCTTCAGCAGATACTTTTAATTCCCCAAACTACAATTACACTGAAACTGGAAATAACGAGACTAGACCAACAGCTAATGTTAAGCCTAAATTAGACTTAGCTGAAATGCCTCAGCCTGGGGTCTTCTATAATCGCACTCAAGAACTGACTGCTCTAGAACAATGGATTATAGAAGAACACTGCCATCTAGTGACAATTTGGGGCATAGCCGGAATTGGTAAAACTGCTTTAGCTGTCCAGCTAGTTGAACAGATTAAAGACAAATTTGAATATGTCATTTGGCACAGCCTTCGCAATTCTCCATCTCTAGAAACAATCCAAATAAACTTGATCGAATTCCTTTCCCATCAAGAAGAAACCGAGTTGCCAACCAATAGTAATCGCAAGCGATCGCCCCTCATCCACCACTTGCAAAAACACCGCTGTTTAATTATCCTTGATGATGTCCAAACCATCCTCAGTAGCGGACAACTTGCAGGCAATATCAAAGCTGGATATGAAGATTATAGCGCCTGGTTCAGACAGATAGCAGAATTATCTCATCACAGTTGTATTGTGCTGTTAAGTTGGGAAAAACCTAGGGAGATTGCCACCTTAGAAAGTGAAAATAAATCAGTTCGCTGCTGGCAACTCCAAGGTTTAGGCGCGGAAGCTGAAGAAATCTTCAAAGCTAAAGGTTTGGTTGAGGAACCAGAATGGTTGCAACTAATTAATTACTACCAGGGCAATCCATTATGGCTAAAGATAATTACCGCCACAATTCAAGATTTATTCAATGGCAAAGTTTCCGATTTACTGCAATACGATCCATTATTTTTAAGTGAAGATATCTACTATGTATTGTCCCAGCAATTTAATCGCTTGTCAGATTTAGAAAAACAGGTGATGTACATTCTTGCCAGCGAAACCGATCCTGTTCCCATGTCAAAATTGCTAGAACGTACTCAATTATTACCTGCCGATCTATTCAATGCCGTACAATCTTTGGGAAGGCGATCGCTCATTGAAAAACCCGCAGGTAATTTAGCAATTTTTACACTGCAACCTGCTCTCAAACAGTATGTAAAATGCCACTACGCTCGCACCTTAGCATAATAACTCTGGATGAACCTGCCCTGACCATGATATCAATGTTAATCAACCGGATACGATATCAAGTAAATTTTATTTTGCAACCTTTCTTGCTCTTCCATTCTGGCTAAAGCTTCACGATAAAGCCGTTCGCGGTTATTCCAAAAACTAGCAGGAGCGCCTAACACTGACTCAAGCTGCAATGCTATTTCTGCCGTAATTGCAGATTTGCCGTTAATAATTTCACTAATTGTATTCTTAGATATACCTATATGTTCTGCCAGTTCCTCTTGGCTCATTCCCCGCTCGGCTAATAGTTCTTCAAGTGTTTCACCCCCTGGTGAAATGTAGTCTGGCTTGTACTGATTTTGGATTGCATTACTCATGGGTATTTTCCACGCTAATAATTCTCACTGCAATATTCTAAACTTGCTGACGATTATTGCCCAAAATCTCGCTAGAAGTGGCTATTTCCGATGGAAGAGGACAAATCCCCAGGACTTACGCACTTGCTCCGCATATAGCGTTTATGGTGCGTTACGCTGCGCTAACACACCCTACTAATAGAGGTGTTGCGTAAGTCCTGATGCCTTGCTCACTCTCCGTAAATTTTCGTAGACTCTCCCTCTAGACATAGGCATAGGCGCGATCGCTCAATACCAGAAAAAGTTGGTAAAATCAATGGTGGACTGGAACTTATGCCCATTAAAATAGTTCAGGAAAGATCAGCCCTCTGAGATTTGCCTTAAATTAGTTGATGGGAGCCACACAGTCCGAAACTTATGAAGATCTACTACTCTTGGTATTGCCTAAAGAGGCACTTTTCTAAGTCCCTGGTTTTAGGAGCGCTTTCTACTCTGGGGGTGTTCAGCGGTTTCGCCATTAATTTATCTGAGGGTAGTCATAACCTAAGCTTAATTGCTCCGGCTGCTGCCCAATCAGCGCGTCCGCCCATTCTCAATGCTGATGTATCCAACGATGAAGTTACCAATTACGCGAAAGCGGTTTTGGAAATGGAACCTTTGCGCCAGCAAGCCTACAATGATGTCAAACAAATGGTAGGAGCGGGAGATGTACCGCCAATTGTTTGCTTCCAAGAACAAAGTATGCGGAATTTACCTGCCAATGCCCGCCCCATCGTGGAACGCTTTTGCAATCGCTCTAAAGAGATTATCGAAAAATACTTTGGCGCAAATCAAGCGGGCAGTCAGCGATACAACGATATTACTACGGCGATTTCTGGTGACAATCCGCCGAATCCCAGTCTTCAGCAAAGAATTCAAAATGAGTTAATTCGCTTGCAGAAAATCGATCAGTAACTGCCAAATCAGGATAAATTGGGGCATGATTCCTCCCTTCCCCATATATTCTGCTGATGTTGATTTTGACGCGACGGCTATCGGTAGATTCCGCAACCGAGTTAATTGACTTTACTCTCTATCTCACGGCTGAAGAACGCGCTCGCAGTCATTACCGCTGGGAAACACCAGCGGGGGAGCCAGTTTATTTGCGGTTGCCGAGGGGGATTGTCCTGGGCGATCGCGATCTGTTAACTTCTGAAGATGGTAGTGCCAGAGTCCTGATTGCTGCCAAACCAGAGCCGCTATTAATTGTCACAGCCAAAACGCCTTTAGATTTATTGCGAGCTTGCTATCATCTAGGCAATCGTCACGTACCATTGGAAATTGCCCCTGGAGAATTGCGCCTCAATCCCGATCCGGTTTTACAATCGATGTTAGAACATTTAGGTTTAGAAGTGCGGGCAGCGGTTTTGCCTTTTCAACCAGAAACGGGAGCCTATGGACACAGCCATTAATTCATCTTTGTTGTGTTTGTTGCAATTGGCTAGTGCAACTTTGCCCGTGGGAGCCTATAGTTATTCTGAAGGATTGGAAATGTTGGTAGAACAAGGTGTAATAGCATTTCCTGAAAATTTAGCCCATTGGTTACAGCAGGAATTATCCTATGGAGCAGTTCGTTTGGAAGCGGCGGTGATGGTGCGAGCCTATCAAGCTGCCCAAAGTGGTAATTTAACGGCTTTAAATTATTGGAATTGTTGGCTATCGGCGGCACGGGAAACGGAAGAGTTACGCCAACAAAGTTGGCAAATGGGTTGGTCTCTCAGCCGATTATTGCGGGATTTAATCCCGGAAATTCAGCCTTTAATTGCCGCAGTCGGCATTCCTTGTAATTATGCGATCGCTTTTGGCATTGCCGCCCAAAAATGGCAAATTGAACTATCATCGGCTTTATTGGGTTATTTACACAGTTGGGCAACCAATATTATTGCAGCGGGAATTAAATTGATTCCCCTAGGGCAAACCATTGGACAACAACTATTATTAGCACTTCACCCCCAAATTAGCCAAAATGCTGCCGAAATTATAGCATTAGAAGACGATCATCTGAGTAGTTGTGGTTGGGGATTAGCCCTTGCCAGCATGAATCACGAAACCCAATATTCTCGACTATTTCGCAGTTAAACTTAATTCCCTATCCCCTCTCTTCCCTATTCCCTCTCTTCCCTATTCCCTAAACAATCAAATCGATAAACAAGCAAATCACAAGAGAGGAAGAAGAGGGAAAGGTGTATAGGCTAAGGG
>CAKZHE010000160.1 GCA_936920195.1 uncultured cyanobacterium
TAATTAATTCAAAATTATTTCCATTCTTCATTTTGAATTTTGAATTTTGCCTTTTGAATTCAAAAAAGGTCAATCAGTAATCTAAAATAAAGCGATCGCATCTAATTCATTGCGGCGATCTCACTTATTTGTCAAGTACCTTTAGGCTTTTTCACCCAATTGCCAATATCATTAATCACTACTTCTGGGATATGACTGGGGAATTGATATTCAATGGGCGTACTGATACCTTCGCCTTCCAGAAATAAATGATTTAGTTTGGGATAACTTTTGAAAGTGGCATTTTTCTTTTGGGTTAAAATATTCCGCCAGCCTTGAAAATCTTCATTTAAAGTTACTTGATAATCTCTTTCCCCTTGAAGTAATAACATTGATTGGGTAACTTCTCTGGCAACATTGGCAGGTTGGTAGACTAGCAAATACAACCAATATTTAGCTGGCACTCCTAATAACTGAGAAGCTGGGGGATGGATGCAAGACAAGGGCAGTTCTTTGACTTTTTTGGCTTGCTTCTTAAGCGTATCTATTTGCTGCTGTTCTGCTGCCGAAATACTGCCTTTCAATCCAACTAAATAAATACTTTGAGCTACAATTAAATCTTCCAGGGGTCTAGTATTCCCAGCCAAGACAATCAATCCGGCAATCTCTGGGTCTAGCGTCCCAATTTGAGGAATTGCCATCCCGCCTAAACTGTGGCCTAAAACAAAGATCTTTTTGGGGTCAATACCGGGAGTTTCTCGCAATAATTTTACCGCTGCCAAGGCATCATCAATGGTTTCTTCTCGGAGCGTAAAATTTTCTCCTAAAGCGACAAATTCTTGGGGATGAGCTTTTGTCCGCTTTTCGTAACGCAAGACGGCAATCCCTTGAGAAGCTAATCCCCAAGCTAAATCTTGGAAGGGGCGATTTGGGCCAGAACTTTCATTGCGGTCATTTGGTCCCGAACCGTGAACCAAAACAATGACAGGGAAAGAACCGCTGCCTTTTGGTAAAGTTAAAGTTCCTGGCAAAGCCCATTTTCCACTGCCAACAGTAACTTCTTGCTCACGAAAACTATTGAGTTTTGCGTAAGTTGGGGGTTGATATTCTGAGGCGACTTTGCTGGGTTGAAAGTTTAAACCAATAACTTTTTTATCGTTATTAAATGTAATGACAATATCAATATTAGCTCGTTCAAATTCACTAGCAATGGTGACGACAAAAAACTCCTTGATGGAGCGGTTATCAGTAGCAATAGTTTTTTTGAAAGCACCGATTTGAGTAGTTAGCTCTTGCCAAGATGCTTGGAGCTTTTCGGGAGGGAGTTGGGCTTTGATGCTGTCATCAAAGTTTTGGGCGGCGCGGACAAAATCTTGTTTGACTAGGGAGTTAACTAAATCTGTGGCTAAGGGAGTCAATTCCTCTGGAGCTTGAGCTTCCTGCGCCGCAACAGTCGCCGCCAGGGATGGAACTGCCCCTAGGGGGAAAGAACCAAGGGCGATCGCCGCCAGTGCAGAAATAAATGTATGCTTGTTCATTTGACTGGGGATGGTGTCAAGTTGCTCTAATTTAGCATTCCTACGGTTGTGCGTTGCCTACCCTGCCTTGAAGATAGTTTTATTGTGATCAGAAAAATGGGTTTGAAACCCCGTCCTTCTAGGACGGCTTTGCATAAAATCTTGCTAAAATAGAGATGGTCACTGACCCACCCGTGACGATGGAGACATAAACCCTAACACCAAAGTTTGTAAGATACTTGCAACGGGGAAGAAAAATCGGTAGACCGGGAAAAGAGGATGGGGCAATGGACAGTCCAACCCTTGAATCAAAATACAGAAGAATCCTCTGGCTGGGATTTCGATACATCTGGCGGTGGGACACACCGTGTCAGTCTGTGGAGCGAACATAAGACCAAAACTCCTTGAGGGCAGAGGCAGTTGCTATGAAGCAGAAACTTAAATCGTGAGGTTTAGGAATCCCCGTGCCTTTAGGCTGGGGAGGATGTCAAAAGACTATATCGGCATTCCGGGTGCAGACGTTAAACCCGCCCGCACCCCTTGGTAGACCAGAAAAAAATATTCTTGATAGTCGCGGGCAGTAAGTAATAATCGCTAAAGCCCCGGTGTCAAAGACCCCGTATTCAAAACTCTGTGCAGGATACTGCTATGCAGCCGGAACAACAACAGCGCATCATGGGCTACTTTATTGAGGAGGCTAAAGACCACCTCAATACGATTGAGCAGGGGTTGGTGGATCTTCAAAGCACTATTGAAGATACGGAAATGGTGCAGGAAGTCTACCGTGCCGCTCACTCTGTCAAGGGTGGCGCGGGGATGTTGGGACTCACTAGCATCCATAAAACTGCCCATCGCCTAGAAGACTACTTCCAAGTTCTGAAAGACCGTCCGGTAAAAGTAGACAGTAAATTAGAGTCTTTGTTTCTGCAAGTGTTTGATACTTTGCAAGCGCTGTTGGAACCGCTGCAAGGACAGTTTGGCTTGACAGAAGAAGTGGCAAATAAAATTATGGCAGGGGCGGAGCCAGTTTTTGAAGAACTGCATCAACACCTCAATCAACTGACAAAGGCTCCCGGTATCGACCGCCAAGCTCTCCAGACAGCTTTTCAAGAGGAGGTTTTGGTCCAGTTGCGGGAAATGCTGCGCTTATTTAAGCAGCCTGACCAATCTATCACTCGCCAGCAATTACAAACTTGCTGCACCAACTTAGAACGCCTGGGAGAAAAGTTTCAAATTCCGGCTTGGTCCCGCTGCCTGCAAACGGCAAAAGCAGCGATCGCCGATCGGTCTAATCCCTATTCTACCCTAGCGAAAATCGTTATTAAAGAAATTAAGCAAGCCCAAGATTTAGTCTTGGCCAACCGGAGTTCTGAAATTGACAATTTAGCCCAGATGCAAGGGTTAGTCAGCACTCAATCTTCCCCCTTAGTCCCCGCCTTCGCAGCGGCAGAACAGGTAACTCACCCCTCTAAACCCGCTGATGAGGCCAGAAATCGCAGCCGCCAAACCCCCGCTACACCCTTTAATTACAGCGATACATTTATTCAAGATGATATGTTTGGCTCCGAAGCCGATGCCCTATTTGGCGAGATGGGCAACCCTGCGGATACAGCATCAGGGAAACATATTTCTGCTGACCCCCACGGTCCGGAAGTGGGTACAGCGGAACTAAATAGTCTGGCAGACTTGTTTGAAGGAGAATCTTCGGAACTAGATGAGAATTGGCAAGAAGAGGAAATTTTGGAAGCGCAAGAACATCAATCTAGGACTAAATCAACCAATTCATCAAACTTAGAAGACACTCAGAGCGATTTTTCGGACTTGCTGGGTACCCTTGACCAGTCTCACCAATCTATCCCCCCAACGGCAAAATCTCATGGTGATGACTTAGCTAGTTTGTTTGGGGATAATTTTCTGGATGATGCTGTTCCCGAAGAAAGTGCCGCTAACGGTGCATTAGAAGATTTCAATGGTTTATTTGGAGGGGATTTTCTGGATGGTGCTGCGCCTACACCTTCTTCCTTTGAGAATACAACCAATGGCGGCAATATTTACAATGGAACGATTTCCCCAACGGCTGATGAAGAAGACTTACTGGCAATTACTGCCAGTACAGACAGATATGATGCGGCTGAACCCTTCCCACCAGATTTGTTAGGCGAAGGTCAAGAAACCCTCAGCGAATTATTTGCTGATGCCGATGAAAATGACGATCTATTTGCCCTAGAACCAAAAGAACAATCAGCAGCTAAGAGTAACGGTGATATTCTTCGTCCACCCTTTAATAGCCTAGGATTCGATCCCGAATTAGGCAACTCTTTGGAAATAATAGATCCTTTTGCTGGAGCAGAATCAGATTTAGATGACTTATTTGGTAGCGAGGCAACTCCCCCCCCGAATGTACAAGTTGATTTCGATGACTTAACGGCGACAGTACACCAAATAGATGACGAGTTTCCCCCATCTCCAATTGAGTCGTCTAGCGGCTCACCCGAACCAGAAGAGTTATTCTGGATTGATGATGCTACTGAAATCAATTTTGATGAATTTGGAGATGGCATCGGGACTAACCAAAGTTGGGAAAATGGGTTGTTGCCTGAAAATGAATCCCACTTTGCCGGGGAAGAGTTACCCAGCGCTGGCAATTCTGCGGAGGAATTTGATTTCAATGTAGATGCCGCCAACGTCTTCAATTTTGATGACCCCCAGGGAGAGGAAATTAGTCAAGTTTCCCCAGAAGTTGGCGATAATCTGAATGATTTTAACTTTGACGAACCCCAAGCCGAAGATAGTTTGTTTGCCGAAACTGGCTTAGAAATTAGTGATGTTCATCCCGAAACTGCGGGAGATTTAGAAGACCTTTTTGGGGCAACCGCCGGAGAAAATCCAGAAAATTGGGATATGGCAGGGGATTTATTTGGCGAAGAGTTGCCAGCTGCTAATTTGGCAGTAAATGGTAATGATTTGTCACCCCAGACCACAGAAAATCTGGAAGAATGGTTTGATTTGGAACCGGGCAATAACTTAGATCTGGGAGAGGCAGATAGGGATTTGTTTGCAGTTGAAGCCAGTAATAACGGTAATTCTGATGATTTATTTGACTTCGCGAACGCGCCCATTCCTAGCAACGCCGAAGAAAATTTTGACGACTTGTTTGACAGTGCTGATGAACTAAACAATTTAGCGATCGCCTTTGGCGCTGGGCTTCGCCCAATCGCTCCCACTAATAGTAGCGAAGAAGGCAGCTTTGATAACTTATTTGATGGTGTCGAGGAAACACTCAATTTTGAAGATGACTTGTTTGCCTCAGCAACTCCAGAAACAGCTTTAGGAGATGATTGGGAGTTGGATTTCTCTGGTTTAGAAAATCAAAACGATCGTCGGTCACTAAATAATGCCGACGGGTGGGGAGAATTGCTGGCTACCCCCACCGGAAGTTTAAATTTAGAAGATGATTTTTCCTTTGATTTATTGTCAGGAACCAGTGGTGAAAGTAACCCTGGCCTAGATGAACTAGAAAGCCTGCTAGGAATTACACCTATTCCCACAACTTTACCCGCCGATGATGATGTATTTGTGGAATTGGATTATCTGCTCTCAGAGGAACCTGGAGATGTCTTTGCCCAGTTAGAACAATTTCTGGGAGAGACATCAGGTACGGTGGAGGCCGATGATTTTGCAGACTTGGAAATGTTACTGGATGGCAAAAGTACCCCAGAATTGCCAGCCGCCAAAACTACCGCCCCAGCTAAAGCCAAGAAACCTGGCGATGACATTGATATCGACTTTGACGAACTCCAAGAAATCATCAATCAAGCCACCAAACCTCCGGGAGCTAACGCCAATCAGGTACAACAAACCAAGGCGCGTCCCCCCGTTTCGCGTGGGTTCGAGCAAACCATGCGCGTGCCTGTTAAGCACCTGGATAGCCTGAGCAATCTAGTTGGGGAACTGGTAGTCAACAGAAATACCCTGGAACAAGATCAGGAACGGTTGCGGCAGTTTTTGGATAATTTGCTCACTCAGGTGCAACAATTAAGCGATGTGGGAGCGCGGATGCAAGACCTGTATGAGCGATCGCTCCTAGAAAGTTCTCTGCTCGCCAGTCGGCAAGGTTATCGTTCCGCCTTTGATGCCCGTTCCGACAATTCTCGCAATGCGCCGCACCCATCAGGGGCAGATTATGACCCCTTGGAAATGGACAGATTTACCAATTTCCACTTGCTGTCCCAAGAAATGATCGAATTGATTGTTCGGGTGCGGGAGTCAGCCTCAGATATTGAATTCTTGGTGGATGAAACCGACCAAGTGGCGCGGATGTTGCGGCAAATTACTACCCAACTCCAAGAAGGTTTAACCCGCTCCCGAATGGTTCCCTTTGCCCAGTCTGCTGACCGCTTGCAGCGCGGGGTGCGGGATAATGCCCTGCGGTATGGCAAGCAGGTGAAATTGTATGTGGAAGGGCGGGAAACACTGCTGGATAAAGTGATTTTAGAACACTTGTCCGACCCGCTGACTCATATGCTGAATAATGCGATCGCCCACGGAGTTGAAATGCCGGAAGTTCGGCAAGCTGGGGGCAAGCCACCAGTAGGTTTAATTACGATTCGCGCCTTCCACCAAGGGAACCAAACTGTAATTTCCGTTTCGGATGATGGTGCAGGCATCGATACCGAAAAGGTGAAAGCCAAAGCTTTGAAAACCGGGATTATCACCGCCGAAGAAGCCAAAAAGATGTCCAAAATCGACATCTATGATTTGCTATTTTTACCCAGTTTCAGTACCAAAGACAAGGCCGACGAACTGGCAGGTCGAGGCGTAGGGATGGATGTGGTTCGCACCAGTTTAACCGAAATTCGCGGCACGATTACCACCGATTCCACTGTGGGCAAGGGAACCACCTTTACCATTCGCTTGCCCCTAACCTTAAGTATTTGTAAAGCATTGCGGTGCGTGAGCGATCGCGCCCACATTGCCTTCCCGATGGACGGGGTGGAAGATATGATGGACATTGGCAAAGAACGCATCCAACACAATGCCGAGGGACAAACCTGCATTGCTTGGCGCGATACCATGCTGCCCTTCCAACCCCTCTCAGAACTTTTGGCCTACAACCGCCATATCAGCCGGGGCAACGTCTACGGCGGCAAACGGGAAGATGATATGATTTCCATCGTCGTGCTTCGCAGTGCGGGAACCTATATTGCCATTTCCCTCGACCAAGTATTAGGGGAACAGGAAATCGTAATTAAGCAGATTGAAGGTCCCGTTCCCAAACCCATTGGCATTGCCGGAGCCACGGTATTAGGGGATGGGCGAATTATGCCCATTGCCGACGTACTAGAATTGATTGACCTGTCAATGGGACGGATTCGCAAAGAAAGCAGTAGTTCCCTGTGGGATAAAGCTGGTGGCGGCGCTCCGGCAGAACCCCTACCCATCAAGTCCGAGCCGATGGTGTTGATTGTAGACGACTCTATAACCGTTCGCGAACTGTTATCCATGACCTTTAACAAGTCTGGCTATCGGGTGGAACAAGCGCGGGATGGACAGGAAGCCTGGGATAAATTGCGTTCTGGTTTGCCTTGCGATATTGTCTTCTGCGACATTGAAATGCCGCGTATGGATGGTTTAGAGTTACTATCTCGCATCCAAAAAGATGAAACTCTCAACCATTTACCTGTAGCTATGCTAACTTCGCGGGGGGCAGACAGACACAGACAAATGGCTGCCCAATTAGGGGCGAGCGGTTACTTTACCAAGCCCTATTTGGAAGAAGCATTACTGGATGCTGCCCAAAGGATGATGAAAGGTGAGGTATTGCTCACCGCTAGCACCAGCGCTTAAAAAGGGAATAGGGAACAGGGAATAGGGAACAGGGGACAGGGAACAGGGAAAAGGCAATAGGCAAGAGGGAAGAGGGG
>CAKZHE010000161.1 GCA_936920195.1 uncultured cyanobacterium
TTGACTACAGATGACGAAGCTATATACTTTTATGGAGCAGAAACCATCTGTAGTCAGAATTGCAAGAATTGGTATTACTTGCAAATGTTTTCTGGCTAACCGTTTAATTGCTTTTCTACGATTAAATGATTGCCTGCGC
Organism: uncultured cyanobacterium; assembly: GCA_936920195.1. Lineage (GTDB taxonomy): Bacteria > Cyanobacteriota > Cyanobacteriia > Cyanobacteriales > FACHB-T130 > CAKZHE01. The sequence continues at coordinate 140 of CAKZHE010000161.1, forward strand.
CAGAAATTAGGTAATTATAAAAAGAATGGACAAGGGCAAAAAGACTGCCGTTATGTTCCCATTAACGGCATTCACCTCCGCAGCAGTTCCGTTTCTGATGCCGTAATTACTTTAGCCCAGGCCGATGGTTGCGATGTTATTGATTTATTTAGCTGCGGTTCAGCCACCTGCAAATCAGCCGCAACCGAGAGGGGATTGGAGCCGGATGAAAGCTTTTGTATTGGCGAGCGGCGAGCATTTCCCGACTTAGCGATTGAAGTCATTGTCACCAGGGGCGGCATTGATAAACTGGAAGTCTATCAAGGATTGCAAGTTGCCGAAGTTTGGTTTTACCAGAATGAGAAATTTTCCCTCTATCGCCTCAAATCAGAGGGCTTCGGTTACGACGCTATGCCTCGCAGCCAATTCTTTCCCCATCTTGATATAGACTTGATGGCAGAGCATATCGAACCCAATCGGGAACCAGAAATGGTGCGAGCTTGGCGCAAGCTGGTGAATAGTTAAAAATTACCAACTGCAAACGCCTAATTCAAAATAAATAAACGAAACAACCAAAAAGATATTTGTGACCTCTTGCTCAATAGCCAGTTTTTTACTACGTTGGTTTGTAGCGATCTCCGTTGCTCTAAAACAGCTTTTAATTGCTTTAAAGCATCTTCGCAGTTATCAAATTGGATCTCAGCGATTACGGTAGAAATGCCGCGAGGAAATCTTGATACTACCTTGCCTCGTTCATACAAAAGAATAATAGGGATATTATTGATTTCCGCATAAGCTAGCTCCATCCCCACACCAAAGGACGGAGTACCAAGATACACAATAACTAAGTTTGATGTGCTAACATGATACTTGTCAGTTTCAAAAACTTGGCGGGGGCTAATATCAGGATTGTTAATTGGATCTGTTTTGAGATGCGGTACATAAGCCTGAAAACCTTGTTTTTGACAAAGTTTACCGATAACTTCATAAAAAGATTTTGTCTTGGCTGGATTATCAATACCAGTCAAAGCGCCGGATACGTATACTTTGTTGATTTGGTTTGAATTCATGGCTTAGGTATTTGCTTTAAAAACCTGTCATAAACGGCTGGAAAAATTACAGCTAAGAATGTAGAATAGCACGTAGCAACAGCCATCGCCACGTTTTTATCTGAGAATTCTACAAATATTATTCCTATAACCAATACTAAAACGATAACACTTATAACAAGTATTAATGTTCGTTTCTGATTTTCTCGATCTATTTTTTGACTTTCTTGTTGTCTTTGTAATTCAATTTTCTTTTTCTCATCTTCAATCCTCTTCTCTTCATCTCTAGCTATCTCCAATAGTCGCTCCCAAAGATCATCCCTATTAGCTGGAGTACCACGATTAACCTTTGATGCATTATCTAATTTATAAAAACAGACCGTACAAAAAGTTGCTTTGAACTCTAAAAATGCTCTAGTGTCGCGATTGTTATGGATAGTAATTAATAATGTTCCTAACCACCCAGGATCTATAGTGGTTGAAATATCAGATAAACCTTTAGTAACTATTTTTGAAACCATTGAGTGGACAGTAGCAGATATTTCTTTTGATAGTGTTAAAGACTCTAGAGTTCTAATAACTACTGTATCATCTGGTTCTATCCAAATAATGCCATCTTTTTCAATATTAACTACACATTTTTTCTTCCATGAAAATCCCTCTTTCCCTACTCGAAAGTCGTAGCCTACTGGTGTCAAGCACTTTGTTTCATCAAAATCCTCAATATTTAGACCAGTATCTCGATTATTGCGCCAATCTTCTATGGCTTTTATTATATCTTGATCGCTATACATCTTTAAACTCCAAAGAAATAGATGGATTTTTGGTTGATACACAATTTAATAGAAACGATGCAGATCTATTGAATGTATGTTTAGATACTTCAATCTGCTTTAATTCAATTAATCTTTCTTTTATAAAAGAATCTCTGACTAAAATACTATCTCCGACGTTAAAAGAAGTTTCATAAAAAACTTCGCGAATTCCAGCGGAGATAATTAACTTTAGGCAAGAAATACAAGGTTCTAGAGTAACGTAAATACTGCCCCCATCTGTAGAAATACCATGTTTAGCGGCTTGAGCGATCGCATTGGCTTCGGCATGAACAGCGCGAGAAGGCATGGTTTTGCTAGCATCACAACTATCTAGACCAGGATAGCAAAATCCTTGGGTGGTACAATGGGCTGAACCAGAAGGAGAGCCATTATATCCTGTAGCAACCACCTGCTTATTTTTGACAATTACTGCTCCAACTGGAAAGGCTAAACAAGTCGAGCGGGTAGCTGCCAGTTTAGCGATCATCAAAAAGTATTCATCCCAAGTTGGTCTTTGGTCAGTTTTATCCATTATTACCTATCCTGAATATATTGCTTCCCAGTTTTCAGACATTCATACGCTTTTTGCAATTCTATACCTAAATAGCCAATATGATCTGGTTTGATTGCCGGAGATGCTGCACAAATATCCCTAATTAGAGATAAAGTATTACGGCTAGAATAACAAGCTACTGCCTCTCCGCTACCTGGGGTAGTTTGCGTTAATACTATTTTATCCTCTGTAACTTCTATTAAAAAATTACCTACTGGATCAAAATAATCTTGTTGCTTGCAAATAACTGCGTACTGATTTTGAATTAGCTGATCGGCATTTTCCCAAGTATCATCATATATATGGGCAGATTGACTAACAGTAATTAATGGACCCATTGCTAGATTGTAATCAGAGCGATTGGCAATTTCATCGCGAATATGTTGCTGCAAGGCACGCAAACCCATTGCGTTAGAAGGCCAAGCCATATACATATCGTTACTACGAAGAGTTGCAGTTAAAGATAGTTCGTTTTCTACAACTCTGACCCAAATATGATTCAAACAAGGACTGCCGCCTTTATCATGATCTTGAACATCCCATAAAGACATAACAGCGCTAGCAGCATCAATTTCTGTGATTAATTTTAGGATAATTTGTTCAATTTGATCTCGTCCAAACCAGGAACGGAGACGTTGACCATAGGTATATTTAAGACCTTCTCTTTGGGGAGCATCGTCAATAATTTGGGAAATATATTCTTGAATAAAGGCGCGATCGCATGGCAGATAATTTGGTTCAGGAAAGTAAAAATTTTCTGGTTCATCAGTCACAATTGCCATTAGATCAATTAATTCTTGCCAATTACCATCATAACCAGTAGGGCGAATTGTGCCAGTGGTTTTAATTCGATGAATAATTTTTACCCAAGTTTCAGCAATAGTTTTACCTTCTATCCGGTGTCCGTAACGGGAACCGGGTAGGACAGTTGGAGTAAATTCAACTAAATCAAATTTTACCTGATTGCCCCAAGGTGCAACACTTCCTCTTTGAGAAAAGGATTGGACTAAATATACAGCTTCAGCAATATTTGTGGCGTGTTTACATTCTATCGATCGGCGCAAATCTTCTAGAGCGCTAGCTTCAATTTCAATATCAATATAGCCAGTAATCTCAGAATTAATGATCCAACAAGGCCGTCCAGTATCGCTTTCACCTGGGATAAAACCATTACGAAAGAAGTCCAATAAGCATTGACATCCACCTGCATTAAGATCTTGCCTAGTGGCACTTAAAGCAACCAAAAATCGGACGTGGGGGTTATATAGTAAATTTCTAATTAAGAAGCTAATACCTCTAGTGGGGGAATATAACTGACCAATAACAGCATATTCTGAAGATTGTAATTTTTTGGCGATCGCCTGCTTAACTGTCCATCCAGTTACAATAGCAGTTTGCCCAGTCCCACAAATCAATTGATTTGGTTTATATAGGGGTTGGTATTGATATCGATTTACTTTATTACCCGCTAGCGTCATGGTTGAATCGGAATGCGATCGCTTACGGTAGCATATTAACAGAAAACTGTGTTTTTCAAAAAATCAATATAGTAATTCTCTATTCTACTCGTTCCCAGGCTCTGCCTGGGAATGCCCGTCGCGAGGCTCTGCCTAGGCTGTTGATTTTGTGCCTTTTTAGCTGGTTTCTGTTCATGCAGTTTCTGATCGGTCAATTAGCTTTTATGACTACCGTTCTAAGTTTCGATCCCCCTAAATCCCCCTTAAAA
>CAKZHE010000162.1 GCA_936920195.1 uncultured cyanobacterium
TTTTTTGACTTTTTCTATTGCAACATTTTAGCCTTGCCACGCCAGTAGGGTGTGTTAGCGCAGCGTAACGCACCATCAACGCTATATCTGGAGTGACTGCGTAAGTCCTGTATTCCTTATCCCGAACTTAGGAACCAGTTTAAATTTATTTAGACACGCTATATTAAAATTTAGATCTGAAGTTCGTATTTCCTACTGCTTTGAGTTTTAAATTTTCCTTTCAATGCCACGCCAATTGCCGCCACACCAAGGCTAGGGCAGGAACTTTTTTCACGCCCCACGGTTTAGTTGATACGCCCAAATTTATGCCTGTGGGAACCCTAGCAAATGTCAAGACGCTCACCCCAGCGCAGCTAGCTGCCACCGGAGCGCAAATGGTGTTGGCAAATACCTATCATTTGCACTTGCAGCCGGGAGAGGGAATTGTTGCCCAGGCTGGGGGTTTGCACCGTTTTATGGGTTGGAATCAACCTATGCTAACTGATTCTGGGGGGTTTCAGGTATTTAGTTTAAGCGAGTTGCGAAAAATCACTGAAGATGGGGTAACTTTTCGCTCTCCCCGCGATGGACAGATTATCAATATGCCCCCAGAGCGTTCGATTGAGATTCAGAATGCTTTGGGTGCAGATGTGATTATGGCCTTTGATGAATGTCCGCCCTATCCCGCCGAGCGATCGCAGATTCAGGAATCCACTGCCCGAACCTATCGCTGGTTGCAACGTTGTATTATAGCCCATAAATATCCCGAAAAGCAAGCTTTATTTGGGATTGTCCAAGGGGGAGTTTATCTAGATTTGCGAGCCGAAGCAGCCCGACAATTAGCGGATTTAGATTTGCCGGGATATGCCATTGGCGGGGTAAGTGTGGGAGAGCCGCCAGAATTAATCGATCAAATTGTTCAAGCCACTGCTCCCCTGTTACCAGCCGATAAACCTCGGTATTTAATGGGGGTGGGAACCCATCGGGAAATTGTCCGGGCGATCGCTGCTGGGGTAGACTTATTTGATTGCGTGATTCCCACTCGCTTTGCTCGTCACGGTACGGCATTGGTGGCAGGCGAACGGTGGAATTTAAAAAATGCCCAATTTCGGGAAGATTTCACCCCTTTAGATAGCAGTTGCCCTTGCTATACTTGCCAAACTTTCACCCGCGCCTATTTGTGTCATTTGATTCGCTGTCAAGAGTTGCTGGCCTACACTTTACTCTCGATTCATAATGTGACAGAATTGGTCAGGTTTACCCAAAGAATTAGAGCCGCAATCATTGGCGATCGCTTTACTGAAGAATTTGCGACTTGGCTAAATCCTCCAGAATCAGCCTTGATTTCTTGACCTTTTTTGAATTCAAAAGGCAAAATTCAAAATTCAAAATGAAGAATGGAAATAATTTTGAATTTTGAATTTTGAATTGGAGCGAAGCGACTTGACTTTTTCAACTAGCCTTAATGGGAATAGTGATGATAAACTCTGTCCCTTGACCGAGCGGCGACACCACTTCGATTGTCCCGCCGTGGTTTTCAATAATTTGATAGGAAATAGACAAACCTAAACCTGTGCCTTCGCCCACAGGTTTAGTAGTGAAAAAAGGATCGAAGATTTTATTCTTAATTTCGGGGGGAATCCCCGGTCCATTGTCTCGAATTCGTACTCGCACTGAGGCATTATACAAGGTTTCTAAATTAGGTCGCTCTAATTCGGTTTGAATAAAAATTTGCTTGCCAGTTGCTTCTTTTTGAGAGTTCAAGGCATCAACCGCATTACTAATCAGATTCATAAAGACTTGATTTAGTTGGGCGGGATAGCATTCAACCGGAACTAAAACGCCATAATTTTTAATTACTTCAATTTCTGGTTTGAGTTTGTGACTGATAATTAATAAAGTGCTGTCAATCCCTTCGTGAATATTGACTCGCTTCGTCTCTGCTTCGTCAAGCCGGGAGAAGTTGCGGAGAGAAAGCACAATCTGGGTAATCCGTTCTACCCCCATTTTCATAGAATTGAGAATATTGGGTAAATCTTTCGTAATAAAATCAAAGTCCATTTCTGCCATTAAGTCTTGAATAACTAGGGCAGGTTCGGGATACTCTTGCTGATAGAGGTATAATAATTCCAGTAGGTTTTGATTGTAATCTCTGGCGTAGCGGAGATTGCCGCTAATAAAGTTGAGGGGATTATTGATTTCGTGGGCAACTCCAGCCACCATTTGCCCTAGGCTGGACATTTTTTCAGCTTGGATGAGTTGACTTTGGGTATGGCGGAGATTTTTTAAAGCTTGCCCAAGTTGATGATTTGCTTGAAGTAGTTGTTGGTGCTGCTGAGAAATCTCTTGGGTACGTTCTGCTACTCGTCGCTCTAAGGTTTCGCGAGCTAATTCTAATTCGCAGGTGTATTCAGCTACCCTAGAAATTAAGCTGTTTAAGGAGAGAGCCAGCACTCCCACTTCGTCATTAGTGAAAATAGGCACTTGCAAGCCGAAATTGTTTTCTCGTGCGGCTTGCTGGGCAACTTTGGTAACGGCTTGAATGGGACGAGCGATCGCTTGACCAATTTTAGTTCCTACTATAGCAGCGATCGCTCCTCCCAGAAAGAAAAACCCCCACAGCCTGTGCCAAAGGGCTTGTTTAGCATCTTTTAACGGTGCAGTTGAATTTAAGACCACTAATTTCAGGGCATTATTATTAGCGCCGGAGAGCATAATGGTTTGGGCAAAATATTCTTCATCCTGAATGAGGATTTTTTGCGGTTCTCGATCTGGGGGTGGTATTTGCCAACCTAGTTGGAGAGCTTTGGGTAAGGTAGTGGCAATTACGTCTTGATTTTCATTTAAGGCAATGAGATTTTCGTGGGTTCCGGCACTAATCTTTTCCAGCAATTCATTTCTAATAAAAGTTCCAATAATAATTCCGCCCACAATTCCTTTTCTAGATTTGACTGGCGACCAAGCTACTAAAACTGATTCTGCCTTACCATCTACTTGTTTAATTTTAACTAGATCCGTGAGGTATAAACCGCTTAGTGCCTGAGCGATCGCTCCTTGGTCTTCTAATTCCGATTCTGCTAAAGCTGAACCCCGTAAATTGACTAGCGGCGCGCCATTTTTATCAACTAATTTAATGAAATCTAGTTCTAAAGTTGTTTTTAAAGGTAATAAAATTTGTAATAAAGCTAAGGAATCCTGCCTTTCCACGGCAGCACTAACGGTTTCTCGTTCGGCGAGCAATCTAGTTTGCAAGCGCAAATTTTGTTCTTCGCGATGAAAATCCCGCAGGACTAGGGCAGAAAAGCCTTGTACTTCGTCGCGGATATGATCTTCTAAAGCAGAAGTGTACCAATAGCCAAAGCCAAGAGTACACACCATTGCCATGCTCAGAATGACGGCAAGAAAGGGGAAGATAATTTTTTGGCTTAACGGCAGTTTAGAATACATCGCTGGTAATTTTCCTTCCCACCGCTTGCGGATAGCTGGCTGTGGAAATTGGGGGTATTTTTCTGGGAGGCGATGAAAAAACATTGGTTTGATTTTAAAAAAGTACCGGAATTTATAGTTTTTGATTAATTTTAAATTCCCTACTAACTGGTTATTTCTTGATCGGCGCAAACCCGGCTTTGAGTAAAATCAGTTTACCTGAAGGACTGGTGGCAAAGTCAATAAACTCTTGGGTGCTAGGACTAGGTTTTTTTTGGCTAATTATATTGATATGACGCACCATTGGATACTTATCAGCTAGGACGTTTTCTGGAGTAGGGGCAATCCCATTCAGGCTTAATTTATTGACTGGCAATTGATTGCCGATGGCATAGGCCAGGGAAAAAGCTCCGATGGCATAGGGTGTTTCTTGCAAAGCCGCAATTAATTCCGATTCTTGGGATAAAATTGTGGCAGAGGGACTGTTTTTTAGGTCTTTGCCTAAATAATATTTTCGCAGCAGTTTCTTGGCTGATTCGTCTTCCGGTCGGTCAAGAAGAACTATCTTAGCATCTGGCCCGCCTAATTGTTTCCAGTTAGCGATCGCCCCGCTATAAATTGCTTTTAAATTTTCTGTAGTTAAGTTTGTAACTCCGGTCACGCTGGGATGGGTTGCCACTAAAAGCGCATCCTTGGCAATTTCCCGATGGGCGATCTTGCCATTATCTTCTTCTGGTTTTAATGGGCGAGTTGCCAGTCCAATATCAACTAAATTATTTTTAATACCAATAATTCCCCCTTCGGTTTGATTGGGGGGGAGAAAATCAATTTTAATCTGGGGATTTTTAGTTTCGTAAGTCTTAACCAGGCTCTTTAAGGCTGGATAAACGGAGCCGGAACCGCTGATTTTAATTATTTGTTGCTGCTGACTTTGAGGTGAATTCTGGACTTGAGATTTATTAGCTGGAGTGCAACTACTAACATTTAAAGTTGTTCCTACTATAGTCAAACTAAATAGGGCGATCTTAGAAATTGGTTGCCAAAAACTAACCATTTTCTTTTATCTCCAAATAAATTCTTTTAAAGACAATCTATCAGAATAATAGCAATTAAATGCGTTTTTCTGATAATCTTTAATGGATAATTAATGAACTTTGAGTAAATTTTTGTATAAATATAAAGTAATGAAAAAGCAAAAAAAATAATTTGGTTAGCTAAATTACCCTCTAAATTAAAGGGAAAAAAATAGGCTTGATAGTATCCAAAAGAAAGAACCCGCTTGTTTGACAAACCATGAGTTTTGGCCAAACAGAGGCGGGTTAGCCGTGGATGTTTTGCGTAAAAGCCACAATAAAGGATAATTGTGAATATTTTGTGAATTCAAATAGAAGGGAACAGGGAACAGGGGGGGGGAGAGGGAACAGGGAACAGGGAACAGGGAACTGGGGGGAGAAAGGGAGAAAGGGAGAAAGGGAGACGGGGTCAGGGGGGGGGGAGGGGGGGGGGGGGGGGGGGGGGGGGGG
>CAKZHE010000163.1 GCA_936920195.1 uncultured cyanobacterium
AGTAAACTTCTAGAGAATTGGAAAAAAAGAAGTAATATCTAATTCTCCACAACACATCACCCCATCAAGACATCACCCCAACTCCCCATCACCCCATCACCCCATCACCCCATCACCCAAATTTTTTAACAACGATCCCCTACCCCCGTATTATGGATTAAGGATTGAGGCAGATATTTACGGCAGGGCATGGGTACTATTTGGGAATTAGATTTCTACTCGCGTCCGCTTTTGGACGAAAACCAGAAGAAAATTTGGGAAGTGTTGGTGTGCGAAGCACCTGTAGATACGCAGACAAAACCAGAGGGGCTGTTTCGCTATGCTCAGTTTTGCCCGAGCGATCGCGTCAATTCTGCTTGGCTGCGAGGGGCGGTAGAGGAGGCAATGGCACAAGCCCAGCAAACTCCTCAAAAAATCCGCTTTTTCCGCCGCGCCATGAATAATATGATTGTCAAGGCTTGCAAGGATATGGGGATTCCCGCCCAAGCAAGCCGACGCACTTTTGCGCTACATCAGTGGTTGCAGGAGAGGAGTTTGTCAGTTTATCCTACCTATCCTAACTATCAATCAGTGTCTTCGCCAGCGGTACAGATGGAGCCATCTCCCATCGCGCTGCTACCAGAGGCGCTGATTGCCGAAAAGTGGGCGTTTGTCACCTTGGAGGCGGGGGTATTGGCGGAGATGCCGGAATGGGAAATTGGCTTTGGCGAGGCGTTTCCCTTGACTGACTTGCCAGCCAAAGCACTTGTACCGGGGATAGTGATGTTTTCTTCGCGAGCCTTGCCTTTGGCGGGTTGGATGTCCGGCATTGAACCCGCTTTTTTGACGGTAGAATCGGGTGCTGTGGCGCGGTTGTTGCTGGAGAGTGGGATTAGCGATCGCTGGGTGCTAATCCAAAAGCTAGATGCTACCGCTCAGAAAGAAGCCGCGCAGTTTGTCGCGGCAAAGGAAAAAGCTCAAGGAGTGCATTTTTTAGCTATTCAGGCTAGCCCGGAGGTAGAAGCCTTTGCGGGATTTTGGTTATTGCGAGAAGTTGAACTGTGATAATTATGCGATCGCCCGACCAGGAAAATACTGAAAATCTCGCGGAAACCTTGCTAGAACTAGCCGCCAAGTCGGGGGCAGAAGCGGCAGAGGTGTATGAATCGCGATCGCTTTCCCGTCCAGTCTTTTTTGAGGCAAATCGGCTCAAGCAACTGGAAAGCGCTCAGGCGGAGGGGACTGCGCTGCGGTTGTGGCGCAATGGTTGTCCGGGTTTAGCGGTAGCCTATGGGCCAGTAGTAGCGCAAAATTTAGTCGATCGGGCGATCGCCCTCAGTCAACTTAATCCTCCTGAAACCATTGAACTAGCTACCAGTCAAAGGATTGTTTATCCCCCGATGGGGACAACCGTTCCCGTGGAACAATTAGTTAGTTGGGGCAAAGAGGCGATCGCCCTAGTGCGCGATGCCTATCCCGATGTCCTCTGCACGGCGGAATGGGAATGCGAAGTGGAAAGCACTCGGTTGATTAATTCCCAAGGACTAGATAGCAGTTGCACTGACACCACTCTGAGCTGTTATTTAGCGGCGGAATGGGTGCGGGGGGAAGATTTTTTGAGCGTGGCGGATGGGCAAACTCAACGGGATACCCTCGATCCTGGGGCGTTAGTTCAACAAATTTTACAACGCTTGCACTGGTCCCAGGAAAACGTTGCGCCCCCCACCGGACGGATACCCGTGTTATTTACGGACAAAGCCGCTGATATGCTCTGGGGAACCGTGCAAGCCGCTTTAAATGGCAAGCGGGTGATTGAAGGGGCTTCACCTTGGAGCGATCGCTTGGGACAACAAGTGATTTCCGATGCCTTTACCCTCACCCAACAACCTGCCCTTGGTCCCTTCAGTTGTCCCTTTGATGATGAAGGCACGCCCACCAAAACCCTAACTTTAATTAAAGACGGAATTTTGCAGTTATTCTATACCGATCGCACCATTGGTAAATTATTGGGCAGCGGCACAACTGGCACAGGTTTTCGTCCCGGTTTAGGCAGTTATCCCTCCCCTGGATTAGTCAATTTAGTGATCGAACCAGGGAAAGGGACGTTATTAGACTTAATTTCTCAAATGGATGAAGGCTTAGTAGTCGATCAAATGTTAGGTGGTGGTTCAGGCATCTCTGGCGACTTTTCCATCAATGTCGATCTCGGCTATCGAGTTCGCAAAGGGGAAATTATTGGTCGAGTGAAAGACACTATGGTGACAGGAAATGTCTATACTGCCCTCAAACAGTTGGTAGCCATTTCCGCTGAAGCTGACTGGAATGGTCCTTGTTACACGCCGTCTTTAGTAGTGGAAGGATTATCTGTAACCGGGAGAAGGGAATAGGGAATACAAATTAAATGTGAAGTTCTCTAGAACATTTATGAACAGGACTTACGCAACACCTCTATTCGTAGGGTGTGTTAGCGCAGCGTAACGCACCATCAACGCTATATGCGGAGCAA
>CAKZHE010000164.1 GCA_936920195.1 uncultured cyanobacterium
TGTGTGGTGTGTGTTGTTGGGGGTTTTGGCTTTTTGGGGTGATGGGGTGATGGGGAGTTGGGGTGATGGAGTGGAAGAATTTATTGGTGATTTTTTAACTTTAGTCTAGTTGTCGTCCGGTCAATTCAACGAAAATATCTTCTAAATTGGAAGGACGAACCATCATGCCAGTTTTATCAGATTGTTGGTCAAAGTAAATATTAGCAGCTTCCAGAGTCGGAAAAAACTTGTATTCCCAGCGATCGCCTGCTTGTTTCATTAATAAACCTTCCCCGTGCTGGCGGCGAAATTCTGCCAAAGTTCCTAGTTCAATTAATTTCCCAGCATCCATAATCCCAATGCGATCGCACAAATATTCCACTTCATCCATATAATGGGTTGTGAGTAGCATCGTCATCCCTTGCCGATTTAAATCTCGAATTATCTCCCAGATGCGGCGGCGAGTTTGGGGATCTAATCCTACTGTTGGTTCATCTAAAAAGAGGATTTTGGGTTCGTGTAGTAAAGCCCTAGCAATTTGCAATCGCCGCTTCATCCCCCCCGATAAAGTTTTGACTAAATCGTGGCGACGATTGGCTAATTCCACATATTCCAACCATTTAGTAATCCGTTCTTGCCTTTGGGGATTGGGAATATGGTGCAACCGGGCGTGAAATTCCATATTTTCCCAAACCGAAAGATCGCCATCAACACTAATTTGCTGCAAAACCACCCCGATATTTTGCTTAACTTGTAAAGGTTGTCGCCGGATATCATAACCTGCGATCGCAATTTGTCCTTCACTAGCTTTAGTTAGCGTCGTCAGCATCCGAATAGTGGTTGATTTTCCCGCGCCATTTGGACCTAGCAAGCCAAACATTTCTCCTGATGCAATACTAAAAGAGAGATTGTTGACTACCAGATTTTTTTGATAAAGTTTGCTAACATTTTGAAGCGAAACCGCAGCATCCATGATTTTTGTTAATTTCCAATTAATTAATCTTCAATCGAAAGTGGCTATATAGCAGAGCTGAATCATTTGTACAAATCTGTACGGGTAGCGCCCCCGTGCCTACCCCGTTAAATAGCAGGGCTGTTTCACGCTAAGGTTCAATTTCCGATCTTTGGCTTTTCAATGCCTCTCCCAGTGGGCAAAACCGGAGTTTTTAATAATTCCTACCCTCTTGGTAGGAATTATCGTCTGAAACCCTTGCTTTGCAAGGGTTTCAGGCCGTAAAAAATCCTAGCGTGAAACAGCCCTGCGTTAAATAGGGGCAACCACGGGGGGATTGCCCCTACAAAAATTCTCCCATTCATTTATTAGACGCAATTTTCTGTTTCGCTTTCCTCTAAAGATTTCCATCCCGGTTGCCATTGAGATCGATCTTTGAGCCATCGGGCATTGATCCACAAACGAACACTGGGGTCGCAGGCTGCTACAATCTCTGCAAATACCCATTTGCCCTCATCTTGACGATCAATTACCTGAAAGTGTCTCCAGCCCCAGGTTTTTTGTTGGGCTGTCCATTTAGACTGGACTAGATGAGGAAATTTTTGTTTTCTCCGCATTCGATCATTTATTTGAGTTAGCATTAATTGATTTGAACTTTAACGGTGCGTGGGGCGGGTTTATTCAGGTTATTGGTGACAATAAAAACTTATCCCTAAACCCGCCCCTACCTAAATTCCCTCTCTCTTTCCTTATTGCCAAGCTATGAGAATTTACGGCAATCGCCCCATTAAAACTTTACCAGGTCAAGCCACCCGACCGACTCCGGCGCGAGTCAGAGAAGCCCTATTTAACATTTGGCAGGGAACAATCAATGGCTGTCGCTGGTTAGACTTGTGTGCGGGTAGCGGGGCAATGGGAGCAGAAGCTATATGTCGCGGGGCGAACTTAGTCGTCGGAATCGAGAAATCTAGTCAAGCTTGCGCCATTATTCTGGAAAATTGGCAGAAAGTAGTCAAACCCGATTGCCAAGAATTTCGCTTGCTGCGAGGGGACATTCTCCAGCGCTTGCCCGCACTTGCCCAACAACAATTTGACCGGATATATTTCGATCCTCCCTACAGCAGCAATTTATACCAACCAGTGCTAGAAGCGATCGCCCACTATCAAATTTTAGCAGCAGGAGGGGAACTGGCTGTAGAACACAGTCCTAAAGCCTGGACAGTTGCCCCCATTGCTTCCCTAGAGCTTTGTCGCCAGAAAGTTTATGGCAATACGGCGATCGCATTTTACCAACTGCCGACTCCAGAATAACCCTCCTTGCTCTCTAGAGTCCCAACTGATTGCCGCGCTTGTACTGCAAATAAGCTGCCACAAACAGCCCCGCCAAAGTCACAGCGCTTAAACCCAGCACCAGCCCCGAAAGTAGAGGTTCAATCACGTTCCAATCTCCTTTGTGAAGGTTTTCCTGTTTCTCATCCTACAAGCTCTTGCATCGCCATACTACCCATTCGCGACTGGTTGCTTGTACCATTGAGAAAAATTAAGTTATGTTATTGAATAATTCGCTTTCTCATTTTCTACCCTTTTAGCCTCAGCTTCCTAGGAGACTTTTTGGATAACCAGTTGGTCAAACCCGAACCCCTCGTGCAGCGGCTAGTTTTGGTTGCGCTAGCCATTCTGCTAGCCATCTTTCTCGCAGTTCTCGGAATGCACCTAATTCAGGTTTCTGACCCTTATACTAAGAAAGTATTTGCGCTCAACGGTGACTTAGTGAGAGGACACGCCATCTTTCAAATGAATTGTTCTGGTTGTCACGGCATTGAAGCACATGGCAAGGTTGGTCCCAGTCTAGAAAATGTTTCCCAGCACAAATCCCGTGCCAGCCTAATCCATCAAGTTATCAGCGGCGAAACGCCTCCAATGCCCCAGTTTCAGCCTACCGCTCAGGAAATGGCAGATTTGCTCCGCTATCTAGAAAGTCTTTAGAGGGATGACTGATATAGGCAATCCAGAATAGTGAAGCTATACTGATATAGTACAAAGTTATCATCGATTATTTATGTCGAAAAACAAAGGGAATTTATTGAAATTGGCAAGCATCAAAGGAATTAAAAAACCTAAAGGCATTGCAAAATGGCCTTTAGGTGTCCCAAAAGTGGATGCGCCTGAAAAGCCAGAAGGCTTTTGAACTGGTTCCTAGGCAGAGCCTCTCAATAGGCATTCCCAGGCAGAGCCTAGGAACAAGTACAACGCACTGCCTAACAGTTAACGGTGCGTTACGCTATCGCTAACGCACCCTACTGGACTGGTTCCTAGGCTCTGCCTGGGAACCGATATCCAGAGGCTCTGCCTCGAATGATAACCAATCGAGGCAGAGCCTCTCAATGGGCATTCCCAGGCAGAGCCTGGGAACGAGAAACACGCACGCGCCTACTTTATAGACTGACGGGTTCTTTAGCCAAGAACTTTTCTAGTTCGGTTAAAGCTTCGGCATCAACTTTGGTTTGCATCGGACAGAATTTTGGTCCGCACATAGAGCAGAATTCAGCCGTTTTGTAAATATCGGCTGGTAACGTTTCGTCGTGGTATTCCTTTGCCCGTTCTGGATCGAGAGCTAATTCAAACTGACGATTCCAATCAAAATTGTAACGGGCATGGGACATTTCGTCATCGCGATCGCGCGCTCCCGGACGACGGCGAGCAATATCGGCAGCATGAGCGGCAATCTTATAGGCAATCAACCCATTCCGCACATCTTCCGCATTCGGCAATCCCAGATGCTCCTTGGGAGTGACATAACAGAGCATTGCCGTACCATACCAACCCGCCATTGCCGCCCCAATCGCTGAGGTAATATGATCGTAACCGGGAGCAATGTCCGTTACCAAAGGACCCAGCACATAGAAAGGTGCTTCCGAACACTCCTCCATTTGCTTTTTGACATTAAACTCAATTTGATCCATTGGCACGTGTCCGGGACCTTCCACCATCACTTGCACATCATCTTCCCAGGCTTTCCGCGTCAGTTGCCCCAAGGTTTTGAGTTCTGCCAATTGCGCCGCATCGGAAGCATCGTGCGTGCAGCCGGGACGGAGGGAATCCCCTAAACTAAAGGAAACATCGTACTTTTTAAAGATTTCCACAATATCTTTAAAGTGCGTGTAGAGGGGGTTTTGCTTGTGGTGGTGCAGCATCCAGCGAGCCAGAATGCCGCCGCCACGGGAAACAATGCCCGTAATCCGGTTTTTTACCAAGGGCAAATGCTCAATTAAGATGCCTGCGTGGATGGTTTGGTAGTCTACCCCCTGTTGAGCGTGCTTTTCGATGATATGCAGAAAGTCATTCGCCGTCAGATTTTCAATCGTGCCATGAACGCTTTCCAAAGCTTGATACACTGGCACTGTGCCAATGGGGACAGGCGAAGCTTGAATAATTGCCGTGCGAATTTCGTCTAAATTGCCGCCACCAGTGGACAAGTCCATTACCGTGTCAGCACCATATTTCACCGCCAGAGTCAGTTTGGCAACTTCTTCCTCCAAATTGGAAGAGTTGGGCGAAGCGCCAATATTGGCATTGACTTTGCATCTGGAGGCAATGCCAATCGCCATCGGCTCTAAGTTGGTGTGGTTGATGTTGGCGGGAATAATCATTCTGCCTCGCCCTACTTCCTCCCGCACTAAGTCTGCTGGCAGGTTTTCCCGTTTAGCGACGTAGTGCATTTCTTCGGTGATGACACCTTGGCGAGCGTAGTGCATTTGCGAGACATTTTTCTGTCCGCTCCGCTTGGCAACCCATTCTGTCCGCATATTCAGATTTCCTCAATTAACAGCTTTCCTACGCTGGTATTACCCAGGATCAGGTTCTAAGGGTTTATCTCAGCCATTAGGCACCCCTAGCTTAAGTTGTCAATCTTAGCATTCTCAAGGTGTGAGCGGAAGGGAGTTATTGATTAATTTTGGCTGTAGCGGCGGCAATCTTCTCAAGATTGCCGTCAGCCCATTCGCCATTCCCTATTTCCGGCGAGTAATCAAACTGATAAAATAGACCACTATTCCGACAAATCCTAGTTCTTTCCAGAGCAAATGACGGAGTTGGTGTGGTTGGTGATGTCGCTGAAACTCCTGTAGATATAATTCTAGACTTTGGACGGCGATCGCTTGTGCTTTAGCTTCTCTCAACTGCACGCGAGTATCTTGTACTTCCTGAAGTAGCTTGCTAACTTCATCACTCGCTTGTGCTTTAGTTTCTTCCAACTGCACGCGAGTATCTCGCACTTCCTGAAGTAGCTTGCTAACTTCATCACTCGCTTGTGCTTTAGTTTCTTCCAACTGCACGCGAGTATCTTGTACTTCCTGAAGTAGCTTGCTAACTTCATCACTCGCTTGTGCTTTAGTTTCTCCCAACTGTACGCGAGTATCTTGTACTTCCTGAAGTAGCTTGCTAACTTCATCACTCAGTTGTGCTTTAGCTTCTTCCAACTGCACGCGAGTATCTTGCACTTCCTGAAGTAGCTTGCTAACTTTGGTGGCGAGTCCATCAATCTCTTTTGCCTCTGCTAAAACTTTGGTAGCTCGTTCTATCGCTTTATTAACAATCTTAGATAGCTGTTTGAGATCCTGAGCGACTTGTAAATCGGTAGAATAATTCATTTTTTCAAATCCTGATTTGGCAGTAAATTATTGTTAGCAGAAATTTTGGCGATCGCGGCTTGGCATAATAGGGAGACAAGCGAGCCTGTTTGCCCATTAATGGCATCGCGAAAAGGATATTCCCTCGGCAAGGGCAATCCAATTTTAGCCCTAATTCTTGCCGCTTCATATATTAACTTCTTGGCGACAAATTCATCAGCGATCGCGTTTAATAACCGATGATATTGTTGAGGATAATCCTGTGCAATTTGTGCTGCTTCATCTACTGCTTCCCAGGATCTATCTAGGCTTCTTAAAATTAAGCATCTTAGTTGAACCCGATCGATTAAACTAAAAATAAATTCGGTTTGGGCTAATTCTTCACGTAATATATCCCGATCTTGATTTTTCAGTGCTGCTACGATCTTGGCTTCAATTTCAGCTATCTTACCATCGTCAATTCTTGCGCTTTGCAATGCGGTATAGGTATCCCAATAAATCTGGATTGGTTTAGTTTCTAGACCTCGATCGATTAAATCGCTGATGGCATTGGAATTTTGAATTAAATCCTCAGCGTTAGACAGTTCTGCAATCCAGGCTAGCAGAGATTGCCCATTGGAAATATTAAAATTTTCGCATTTATCAAAATGTTCTCGCCCAATTCGCGTAATTTCATCAGAAGTGGCGATCGCCAATAGTCTATATCGAGGACGAGTAAAAATCATATACCAATTATTTGCCTCTTCAAAAGGTGGCATTTCCTCCTGTTGTTCAAACACGCAAAAGGCAATACAAGCCTCAAATTCACGCCCTTTTGCCTTCTCGATGCTGACATATTCTATGCCATCCAAATTTTGACGTTCTTCTGGAATACTTTGATGAATTAAAGTTACTCGATCGGATAATTTTCTCATTAAATATCTGCCTCTGTCATGTCTATCTGTGGAATGTCTAATGGTTTGACTTAGCCGCTCTAGAAAATCCCATGCTTCCTCTTTAGAAGAACATTCTAATAACTTCACAGGTTCGCCCTTTTCAAAAGCATCACTGGGACTAGAAGGTTCTGGTAAATGTCTATTACCGCGATTTCTTTGTTTAGCAAAATCATGAAAAATATTGGCAAATTCCAGAATCTTCTCGGTATTGCGATAATTATATTTGAGGGTATATTTGAGAGTAGATCTTCTATTGAGTTCCAAATGACCCCAATCAAAGTTGACTGGATAAATTTTTTGGTTCATGTCTCCCAACAAACAAATAACTGTGCGATACCATCGATCATCTCTTTTCCATCTACTCAGCATTTTGATGATCAATTGCAGTTCTTGGAGTAGATAATCTTGCGCCTCATCAAAAATGAAAATTGTAGCATTTGCACCTTGGCTTATGGGAGCCAATTGAGCGGTTAATTCTTCTAGGCCATCAAGCCAAGATTTTTTATTATGTAAATTTATTTTCCATGCCTCTGGAACTGGAATAAGATGGCGGATCTGGTTGATTCGGGCTTGATTATCTTGATAAATTGGGTCGCGATCGTGAGCAAATTGATCCCCTGGATTAATAAAACTTCTATATAGGTACCAATCATGCAAGGAGAAATTTTGATGATGTCCAATGGCATTTCTAAATGCGTCTAATTCTTCAGACAAAGAAGCAACTTCAGCATAGAGTGTCGGATCTACTTTCTTAAACCACTCTCTCAAATTTCCCACAAATAAAGCCGGAGAATGTTGCTGTATCTGCTTGATATTGGCAATTTCTTTAACATATTCGCACAACATTTCTGGTAATATTAGAGCGACATTAAAGGAAGATTGATGTAATTCGCTAGCAATGAAAGCTGCCAAGACTGTTTTTCCTGTACCTGGGGAACTTTGCAATAATAAACTGGTGACTTGATCTTGATGGGGATGAAAATCTAATGCGGCACGATTGAATTCCTGAAATACTTGTTTTTGGGCTTGAGTTAAAACTGGGTAATAAAGATAATCTCCATAAACAAACTGATACCATGACTGGCGATCTAGATGATTCACTTCATAGGTAGGAAGATCTTTTGTTTGGGCTGCTTGAATTTTAAGAACATCAGATAGATTGAGAGGATTGCGGCGATTTCTATCTTCTCCCACGTCTTGATATACTTGACCGCGCAGACCTGCTTTAATTACCAGTACAGCTTTTTTACCAAGGGGAGTCCAAATAACTCTGATCTCATTGCGTCTAGTGCGCCACAAGCCTCTATAACCTTGGAGTTTTCTCCGATTGCCAAGTTTTCCCTGACTAAGTTCATGGATGGTATGGGCGATATCCTCAGAGTGTTGCTGGGCAAGCCTTTGTAGGTCTTTTAATACTGCCCGAACAACTTTAACGCTATATTCAGTCATAAAAATTAACTTTTTAAGTAAGGCAACTTAAACTAAATGATGATCGATCGTAACATAAAGTATAGTCCCGTCTTTGTGGCAGGGCGGTTTCACGCACTTAATTTTTTATCGTCTAAAATTCTTGCTGGGCAAGGGTTTTAGACGATCATTTCAACCAATATGGGAGAAATGATTCAAAACTCCGGTTTTGCCCAGTAGGAGAGGCGTTGCATAAGTTCTGACAGTCTCGAATCGCCCTATCACCCCCAGGGCTTACGCAACTATCCTAGGAATAGGGGCAACCACGGGGGGATTGCCCCTACAAAACACTATATGTAGAGTGTCTGCGTAAGTCCTGACCCCACCACCCCACCTCCCCAACTCCCCATCACCCCATCACCCCACCTCCCCACCTGCCAAATTTTTTAACTCAGAATGAAATAGCTCGTGAAGTGCGATCGCCTACAGATAACTTTGCATCTGGGCTGAGGATATGTTAAGGTTGCCGGGATATAGATGCTATGAAAGCGATCGCCAGCCAACCTTGTTTTCCCCCGCGCTCCATCACTTGACGGCCTTGCACAATTATGCGGACTGGTTAATTGCTGCCGCTGCTGCATTGTGCGTCTATTTTTGGCAGCGCCGCCAGCGAATTTCCCTTCAGCAGAAAACGGCAGCAGCTTTGCGCGAAAGCGAGCAGAAATTCCGAGCGCTGACAGAAACCACTACCTGCGGCATCATAGTTTATCGCGACAACGATATTGTCTATGTCAACCCAGCGGGAGAGGAAATTACTGGTTATTCCCGCGCCGAATTACTGGCAATGAAATTCTGGGAACTTGTCCATCCCGATTTTCAGGCGGTAATTCGGGAAAGAGGACTGGCGCGGCAGCGGGGTGAAGAGGTTCCTAACCGCTATGAATTAAAGATTTTAACTAAAGATGGTCAAGAGCGCTGGTTGGACTACAGTGCCACCCCTGGAGCAATTTACTTTGAGGGGCAACTGTGCGTCCTCGGTACTGCCTATGATATTACTCAGCGCAAGCAGGTTAAGGCAGTATTACAGCGGGTGAATGAAGAATTAGAAGAGCGAGTGCAAAAACGGACAGGGGAGTTAAAGCAAGCCAACGAACAGTTGCGCTTGGAAATTGCCGAACGTCAACAGGCAGAGGAAGAGTTGCTAGGCCAAAATCGGCGATCGCAACTTTTGGCAGAAATTACCTTAAAAATCCGAGAATCTTTACAGTGGGAAGAAATCCTCCAGGTTACTGTAACCGAAGTGCGATCGCTACTGCAAGCCGACCGCGCCCTAATTTTACAAATTCTCCCCCAGGGCAGCGGCACTAAAGTAGTGATGGAAGCGGTGGTGGCACACCAACCCCCATTGCTGGGGCAAACTTTTCCCCCGGAAGTTTTCCCCCCAGAATATCATCAACTCTATCAACAGGGACGGGTGCAAACCATTGAAAATATTGCTACTGCCAACATTGCTCCCTGCCATGCCGAATTTCTCCGCCAGTTGGGAGTTCAAGCCAAATTGGTAGTACCAATTTTGCAAGGGGAAGAATTGTGGGGATTGCTGATTGCCCATCAATGCCAACATTCCCGCCAATGGGCGCATTTTGAAGTAGAATTGCTGCAACAACTGGCTAACCAAGCTGGAATTGCTCTTTCCCAGGCGCAACTGCTGGCAGCGGTGCAGGAAAGCGAAAAACAATTCCGCCAACTGACGGAAAATATTAATGAAGTTTTCTGGATTTTTCAACCAGATATCGAGCAAATAATTTATATTAGCCCTGCCTACGAAAAAGTCTGGGGACGCGATCGCGAAAGTTTATATCAAAATGCTCAAACCTGGTTTGATGCCATTTATCCAGAGGATTTACCTAAAGCGATCGCGGCTATCCAAGAACGCCAACAGGGGGGAAAATTCTTTGATGAAGAATACCGCATTATTCGACCTGATGGTTCCCAACGGTGGATTTGGGCGCGGGAATTTCCCATCCGCAATGAATGGGGAGAAATTTATCGCATTGCGGGGATTGGGGAAGATATCACCGAAAGTAAGCAAGCCGAAACAGAAATTCACAAAGCTCTAGCCCAGGAAAAGGAACTCAGCGAACTAAAAACTCGGTTTATTTCTATGGCTTCCCACGAGTTTCGTACCCCCCTGGCGACAATTTTAGCTGCTAGCGATTTACTGAAGCGCTTCAGTCACAAATTAAGCGAGGAGAAAAAACAAGACCGCCTGAATAAAATTCAAACAGAAGTTCGCAATATGACGCGGCTCTTGGAAGATGTGTTAATTATTGGTAAAGCTGAAGCGAAAAAAATTGACTTTTATCCCTTACCGCTTGATTTAAAGCAGTTCTGTCAAGATATTTTAGAAGAAATTGCCCTGGCAACGGCAACCACCCATATAATTAAATTTAAGATTGAGGGGGACTGTCAAGATGCGAACATCGATCAAAAACTGCTGCGACAGATTCTAGTTAATTTACTGTCTAATGCCGTCAAGTATTCTCCCGCTAATAGTACAATTATTTTTGAAGTGATTCGTCAACCAGCAAAAATTATTTTTAAGATTCAAGACCAAGGTATTGGTATCCCAGCTAAAGATCGACCACATTTATTTCACCCATTTCATCGAGGTAGCAATGTTAGCCATATTTCCGGGACAGGATTGGGATTGGCAATTGTGAATAATGCAGTAGAATTGCACGGAGGAACAATTGATCTGGAAAGCGAAGTAGGTTTAGGCACAACTTTCACTGTCTGTCTGCCAGTAGGACTAATTTCCAATGAAAACAATTCTGGTTATTGATGATGCTACTGCTCTGCGGGAAGAAATTATTGAAGCCCTAGAATATCTAGAGTTTCAAGTCATTGGGGCGGCGAATGGGGCGATTGGAATGCAATTGGCTCAGGAGCATCTGCCCGATTTAATTGTCTGCGATGTTATGATGCCAGAAATGGACGGCTATGCAGTGCTAAAAGCTTTACGACAAAATAGTAAGACGGCGGCCATTCCGTTTATTTTTTTGAGTGCTAAAGCTGATAAGTTAGATATGCGCCAAGGGATGAATTTGGGCGCAGACGATTATCTGACTAAACCTTTTACCTTAGATGAATTAAGCGCCACAATTAACGCCAGATTGGAAAAACAGGAAGCGATCGCCTCTTCTTATAGTGGCAAAATTTTCCCTGGCGATCGCGATCCCCTAACCAATCTCCCCCATCGAGATTGGTTGTTACAACGCCTCCAAGAAATCCTAATTAGCGAGTGTCAAAACATCGCCGTTTTTCACTTAAATATTGATGATTTCAAATCAATTAATGATAATTTAGGCTACGTTGTGGGCGATTTATTACTCCAAAGCTTTGCCCAACGCTTGAGCATTTCCGTTCGTCCCGAAGATTTTGTTGCCCGTCTCAGCGGCGATGAATTTGGGATGATTCTAGTCAATATTGACCAGCAGCAAGCCACCGATTTAGTAGTCAAGATTAAACAGACTTTATGTCAGCCCTATAGATTCCAAGATCGGGCAATCGCCATTAATGTTAGTATTGGCATCACCCTTTATCCCGCCGACAATAGCAATTCCGATAAATTGCTCAGTCATGCCGATAAAGCGAGACATTGGGCTAAAGCCAAAGGCGGCGGTAACTATCAATTTTATAATCCTCAAATTGATGCCCTAGCTACCGAACGCGATTTAATCTCTACCCACCTTAGTCGCGCTTTAGAACGTTCGGAATTTCAGCTACACTACCAACCCCAGATTAATTTAGTTACAGGTAAAATTATTGGTGCCGAAGCTCTATTACGCTGGCGAAATCAAGAATTAGGTCAAATTCCCCCCGATAAATTTATTCCCTTGGCAGAAGAGACAGGTTTAATTACTGCCATTGGTGAATGGGTACTGCGAGCCGCCTGCACCCAAGGCAGAATTTGGCAAGTTTCTGGATTGCTCCCCACTCAGATTGCGGTGAATATGTCTGTCTGTCAGTTAAAACAGGGTAATTTTAGCGCGACAGTGGCTCAAATTCTCCAGCAAACAAGTTTTGATCCTGGTTTCCTAGAACTGGAGATTACTGAAACTGGCGCGATGGAAGACATCGAAGCTACTATTGCAGTTCTGCACGAGTTAAAGGCAATGGGAATTAGTATTGCCATTGATGACTTTGGGACGGGATACTCTTCTTTAAATTATCTTAAGCGCTTTCCGATAGATGTCTTGAAAATCGATCGCTCTTTTACCAGTGAAGTGACTACAGATGCCAGCGATGCGGCGATCGCGCAAACAATTATTCACCTAGCTCAGAGTTTACACCTAAAAGCGATCGCCGAAGGTGTGGAAACCCACGAACAGCTAGAATTCTTGCGCCAACGGGGTTGTTACGCTATGCAAGGCTATTTGTTTAGCCCCGCAGTCCCCGCGCTAGAATTTGAACAGATGCTGCGGAACAATTCTCGATTGTTAACCAATTAATATTCTAGTATGGCTTGCGAGTTGTGCGAACGGGAAGTAGAAAAGTTAACTCTGCATCACTTAATCCCCAAGGAAGAAAAAGGACATCATGGGCCGACAATTGCCATTTGTTCTGCCTGTCACCGCCAAATCCACACCCTGTTCGACAATAAAGTTTTAGCCGAGCAACTTTATTCTCTGGAAAGATTAAAAAGCGAACCCCAAATGCAGAAGTTTTTAGCTTGGGTAAAAAAGCAAAATCCCCAGAAGCGCATCCGCGTTCATCGTCAAAAATCTTAATAAGTTTTTAGGCGATCGCTCTCCTACATAGACATTTTTTCGCAACCATAAAGTAATTGTCAGCCATGACATTAAGTTTAATTAATTTCCCAGAGTAAATTATATCATATCAGATTGATTAATTGCGAATCTTCGATCGTCAGCGATCAGCCATGCCTGATATCAAATCATCTTAGTGGTAGTCCCTCTAGCCTAATTTACTTTTTTGGGGAGATCTATCGCAGAAGTTCTCCCAGAACGTCTATATAGTATATCCGAATCATTTGCTCAAACCTCTAGGGATAGGCGCAAAGCCGCTACCCCTAAAGATTTTACGGGGCGATGAGTGGTAATCCTAACATTACTTTCTTAAATTGTAATCGGTAGGGCATCAGCCTCAAATTTTATACAAATAGCACGGCTGAATTACCTGCTAGCCATATAAACTATGACATTAAAAGTCCAGAATTCTTGGATATCTCAATCAATAATTTAAACATATAAGTTGTTCCGCAAAAAAATGCTTAATCTAAAAAATAGCGATCAACATCAGCAAATTTACTTGGATGAATCTCCGCGAATTCACTTGATTAATGATTTCATCTGGCTTTCATATAAAACCCCCAAGATTTACCAAAACTTCGCGATTCGCTTTAATTTTTCTGTTATTCATTGAATAGAGAAACGAATCCAAATAACATTAACTAGGGGATTGAACAATGAAAACTAATCTGGCAACATGGTTTGGTAGTGCCGCCGCTGCGCTCTGTTTAGTTTCTACCGTCGCGCCCCAGGCTAATGCCGGACAAATGGTAAATGGTTGGAACTACTCCATTCAAAGCAGCGGTAATGGTTCTGGCGGTGCCGTTTACGACTTTACTGGTTTGGCAATCAAAGATACTGGGGATAGCATTATTGTCGCGCTGAATACGGGGATGTCTTTAGGCGGTAATAGCTATGGTGGAACCCAAATCGGTTTAGGTGACTTGTTCTTTAACTTCACTGGCAAAGACTTTGCTACCGCTAATGCTTCTGGCAGCCTGTTTGGGATTCACTTCGACCCCACAACTAATTCTACCGTCTCCGCGACTGGGGTCTATTCTGGCGTAACTGCTAAGAGCGTCACTGCCAGTCACTATGGTTACAGCAGCATTAACCAATACTTCAATGCTGGTTATGGGAAAGGTAGCGTTCAAGGCGACCTAGTGACCAAAGATGGAGCCAGAACCTACTACGGTAATGGTGGTAGTGGGCCAATCTATAACGTGGTTAATACTGGCACTAAAGTTGCTGATGTGACCATGCTCACCAAAGATATTTTGACAGCTAATGGCCTAGATTTTTCTACTTTAGGTGCTAAAAGTCCTCAAACCCTGGGCTTCCAGTTCAGCAAAGCTGCCCTTGGCGCTGTTTTTGGCAGCTATGTAGCCAACATCTTTATGGAATGCGGTAATGATGGAATTGCGGTGGCAGGTACTTTAGCTGCCAACCAGCCCCCAACAACTACTGTTCCTACTCCTTCTGCGGATGGCGCTCCTACTCCTGCCGTGCCAGAACCGGCTGAAATTGGTGGTGTAGCTTTAGCAGCGTTAATTCTGGGTACGATGAAGTTGAAAGCTTCTAAACGCTCCAATACTGGGTTGAAACTGTAAGTAAATGAATTGGTCGAGACTTGTACCAGGTTTGAATTTCTGGATTTTGGGGATTGGAGCGGGATTAATCTCGATTCATCTCACCTTAACTTCGAGAATTCATTTTAGCGACCTCTGGGGGACTAGCGCGTTGTTCTGGGCTGCCAGTTGTTCTCTATTATGGGACAAGCGATCGCAACTCAAAACCGAAAGTGGCATTTTCCCTAGCCTATTGGGTTCATCAATTCTTTTCTTGGTCTTGGCAAAAAGTTCCGCCATCTATGGTTACGACCTGTTTTTGCGCTTCTCTCCCTTCATTTCTGCCTTCGGCTTTGGTTTATTAGTTTCAGGTTTCAAGGGATTAAAGCAATATTGGCAAGAATTGCTCCTCCTGTCATTCATCGTGATTCCGCCGGGATTGCTCTTAAAGTTGATTGATTTTGGTACTTTAACAGCTAAATTTACTGCTTTTATCCTCTGGTATGCAGGATTAGCTGTTTCTCGGCAAGGACTCGATTTGATTCTGCCTACAGGCAAAGTAGAAGTTGCATCTGGTTGTACGGGCGCTCATGCCATCCTACAGTTATTAGGAATTTCTCTGGTGTTTTTGTTTATGTTTCCTGGAACCAGCCGGAAGCAAAAAATCCTGCTGCCTTTGGTAGCGGTAACGATCGCATTTGTCACCAATAGCCTGCGGGTAGCACTGATGACAATGTTAGTGGCGTACTCCAATCGAGCATCCTTTGATTACTGGCATTCAGGGACTGGTTCTTTAATTTTTTCGGCGATCGCTGTGGCAATTTTTGGACTATTCTGCTGGTTAACTATCATGCGAAACCCACCCCATGACCCCGATTTGTCTCAGCCAGAATGATGAAAATGACTCGCTGGCACAAATTCCGAGCATGGTTGCTCATCGCCATTTTTGGTAGCGTTCTGTTTGTCCTGCTGAAAGCAGTTTTCCACCCCCAACGCCCCAACATAGCCCAAACTAACTTTACCTTGCCAGAGGCGATCGCCTTACCCCATTGGCAGATGTTAGCCAGTTCCCCTTTGTCAATGAATCAAAAATTAAATTTTGCCGCTAGCCGGAGATACCGCTATCAACAGCAAAATTCCACCTTGGAGATTGATTTATACTACGCTACCCATACCCTAGGGGATGTCAAAAGTTGGTTTCAGGAAGATTATCAAGTTTCCCTAGAAACCACTGAAAGAATTGTTGTCCGGCAAAACCCAGAGGTCGGTTTCTACGGACTTTTTGTTGACCAAGGCAAAGCCTATCTCAGCGCCTGCATTAATCCGCGTGGAGGTAGTACCGTCACCATCGATCAATTTCGCGAAAACCGCAATAATTTTGACATTCAGCCTAATCGGATTATTCCCTGGTTATTGGGTTTAGCCGAATTGAGAGATTGGCGCTGTTTGTGGAGCGTGTTATCAATCCCAGCGGAAAAAGATCGTCAATCCCAGGCTTATACAACTTTAGAAACCGTTTGGTTTTCCTGGTATCAATGGTGGTATTCGCGCTTTCCCCCACCTTAGAAATACGGAGCCACAGTATCTGCGTAAATTGCCCATATCTAGTAGAGAGTATAATTTATGAAAGGAAGGAAAAATCAATAACTTGATGATCGTCGTAGGTTGGGTTGAGCAACAACAAAACCCAACCGGAGATTAGTTATAAAATTGGAGTTTAAGGCCATGAGTGAAGGTTCTGGAGAAAGGAAGCGGTCAATTTTTAGATTGCACTGGATTGGCTACGGTTTACTGTTAATCTCGCTGTTTGATACCGTCCAAATTTTTATTCTGCCCCAGTTTATGAACCCGGTTTGGGAATTTCAAACTATAGGTGTGTTAGTGGAGAGATTGCCTGTACCTTTATTAGGGTTAGCAATGGTCTTTTTTGGAGAAGACCAAGAACGGGGCGGATGGGAAACGGGAATTTTAAAACTACTTTCTGGGTTGTGTTTAGTCCTAGCGGTTGTATTTTTATTAATGATTCCTTTGGGAATTGTAGATACTTTCCGAATCAATGAACTCAACAATCAGCGAATTGAAGAACAATCTCAGCGACAGTTAGACCAACTGACGAATGTGGAAACCCAAGTTTCCCGCAGTACCCCTCAAGATTTACAGAATATTGCTAGCGAACTTGGTCGTCTAGGATTTCCCGTCACTAACCAAAAACCGGAACAATTGAAGGAACAAATTCTTTCTCGGCTTGCCAATGCCAAAAAGCAAGCCGAACCGCAACTAGAAGAGGCTCGCAGCAGTCAGCGGACTTTATTGTTAAAGAATTCGGTCAAGTGGAATTTGGGTGCTTTGGTGGGTAGCGTACTGTTTTATTTGACTTGGCGCAGCACTCCTTGGGTGAAGCGACTAGGCAAATAATGGCGATCGCGTTATATTTTACCATCATTGTAGGGGCGGTTTTATTCCAATACAGTTCAGTTAACTAAGTTCGTAGTTGGGCTTTAGCCCTCTCCGGATTAGGGCTAAAGCCCAACTACGAACCTTTGCGTTCTTTGATTTATGACCACCTATTAACTGAACCGTATTGTATTATAAAGCACTGCTTTTACCGTTTTTTGATCGGTTTGAAATTCATCAAAAGTTATAGTGCTTACGAACTGTTGGATTTCGTCAATGGCATCTAAAATATCTTGAATTCGGCGGGTGAATTTTCTAGATGGCACGGAAAATCTCCTTGAGAACTGGTTCTCTAAGATAATCTTTGAGAGAGTCTGAAGTTCCTAAATCGACAGAACAATCCAATATAGTTTCTAGGTAGCGCTGAAGTCGTAGAAAGGTAAATAGTCCCACGGGGCAATCGAATTCTACTAATAAGTCTACATCGCTGTCAGGTCTGGCTTCATCTCTTGCTACTGAACCAAATAAATCTAGCGATTTGACACGGAAATCTTTTAATTTGTCTTGGTGCAGTTTTAAAATTTCTATGGCTCGATCTCGTTTCATATCTTAAAAGTTTAATCCTCGAGTTGTGCAATCCCGTAGGGGCAATCCCCCCGTGGTTGCCCCGATGTGTAGGGGTAGGCACGGGGGCGCTACCCCTACATTTTATCCCCCAATTGAATCGGATGCTAAAATGTGAAAAATTCGCGTTTTTTTAATATAACTTAATTATCTTTGATTTTTAGACCAATTTCTTTGGAAAAATAATTGCCATTTTGGAACTTTTAGTCACCAAAACAAGGTAGTCTCAAATTATCAAAGAGTTTTAGACGATCTAGCGGCGAACGAGCGCAGACACCAAAACAGTAAAAGTAAGTACCCTGTAGGCGAACTCTGAGGCCAACCGCTAGCAATCTTTTTCTGGAGGTGGCTATGAGCGAAAAAGTTTTGACAGGTTCGCGGAATGTGGCAATTGTTGGCCCTTACCTCAGCGGCAAAACAACTTTACTAGAAAGCTTATTATTTGTGACCGGGGCAGTCTCTCGGAAAGGTCGGACAAGCGATAAGAATACTATTGGCGATCATACCCCAGAAGCACGCGATCGCCAAATGAGTGTGGAAGTCTCCGCCGCGCACACCCTATACGAGGGATTGCGATTTACCTTTGTTGATTGTCCCGGCTCAATTGAATTTGCCCAAGAAACCTACAATGCCTTAATTGGTGTCGATGCTGCCATCATCGTCTGCGAACCAGTAATTGACAGAGTTTTTACCCTGGCTCCCCTATTTAAATTCCTCGATGACTGGGAAATCCCCCATCTTGTGTTTATCAACAAAATGGATAGGGCGAATAACAACTTTATGGACGTGCTGCACGCCCTGAAAAAAGTTTCCACTCGTCCCCTAGTTCCTCATCAATACCCCATCGGACAAGGGGAAAATTTGGTAGGTTTTATCGATTTAGTGAGCGAACAAGCTTATCATTACCATCAAGGCGCACCCGCAGACCCCGTACCCTTTCCCGAAGTTTTGCAAGAGCAAGAAAAGGCTGCTAGGGCGGAAATGCTGGAAGAATTAGCCAACTTTGACGACCATTTGTTAGAAGAACTCCTCGAGGAAATTAACCCGCCCCAGGAAGAAATTCTTCAAGACTTGAAAATGGAGTTAGGGGCAGATTTAATTGTTCCGGTATTTCTGGGGGTTGCGGAACAGGATTATGGTGTTCGCCCCTTACTAACTGCTTTGTTGCGGGAAGCCCCCGAACCCAGTGCCACTGCCCAACGGCGAGGGATTGTTCTGCACGCTGATGTCCCCGTTGCCCAAGTTATCAAAACCTATTTCACTCCCCAAGGGGGAAAGTTGTCCTTAGTGCGAGTTTGGCAAGGACAGTTAACTGATGGCGTGGTGCTGAATGGAGTGCGGGCTGGTGGTTTGTATCGGTTGATGGGACAGCAGCAGCAAGGGATTCAAGAGGTGCAGGCAGGGGAAATTGTCGCAGTCGGCAGGTTAGAAGGAATTAAAACTGGGGATACTTTAACTGGAAATGGACAACCATTAAAGAATGAATTGCCAAAAGCAGAACAATTGAAACCAGTTTATGCGATGGCGATCGCTCCAGAAAAGCGCAATGATGAAGTTAAATTAAGCAGCGCTATCTCCAAATTACTAGAAGAAGACCCCGGCCTAACTTGGGAACAACATGGCGATACCCACGAAGTAATTTTATGGGGACAAGGGGACATTCACCTACAAGTTGCCCTAGACAGGTTGCGGCGCAAATATAACTTGCCCATGACTACCCGTTTGCCCCAAGTCCCTTACAAAGAAACCATTCGCAAGTCTGCGGCGGCAGTTCACGGACGTTATAAGCACCAATCTGGGGGACATGGACAATTTGGAGATGTTTACCTAGATATTAAACCCTTGCCACGGGGGGAAGGTTTCAACTTTAGCGAAACCATTGTGGGCGGTGCAGTTCCCCGGCAGTATATTCCTGGCGTGGAAATGGGCGTGCGGGAATACTTGGTGCATGGACCTTTAGGTTTTCCCGTAGTAGACGTAGCCGTAACTTTAACAAATGGTTCTTACCACACCGTAGATAGTTCCGAACAGGCATTTAAACAAGCTGCTCGGTTGGCAATGCAGGAAGGGATGAAAAAGTGCGAACCAGCCCTACTAGAACCAATCGTCTCTGTGCAAGTTTCCGCTCCTAATGAGTTTACTGCCAAAGTTCTCCAGTTAGTTAGCGGTCGCCGGGGACAAATTTTGGGTTATGAAGGGAAAGAGGATTGGACAGGATGGGATAAAGTTTCAGCCTATTTGCCCCAAGCTGAAATGCACGACTTTATTGTGGAACTGCGATCGCTTACAATGGGCGTAGGTTTCTTTGACTGGCAATTAGACCATCTGCAAGAAGTTCCCGACAAGTTGGCAGAAAAAGTCTTAGCCACCAAGGAGTAGCAAGAAAATAATTTGGCAAAGATTGATGGCGATAGGAAAGAATCTGTTTACGCATGGTAACTTTACTCTCTTTTCCTGTATCGTAAACTTCAACAATGGTTCCATCTCCCTATCACCCCATCTCCCCACCTTTAACCTAAATAAACCCGCCCTCCATGCTTTTAGGTAGACGGCATTGTTGACACCCGCCAGGGACTTAAGTCCCTGTCTAATAAATAAAGTCCTCTAAAGAGGACTGAAAAATTGATGATTATTAGTGAATCGTAGGTTGGGTTGGAACGACAGTGGAAACCCAACGTTTACCAGTATTTTGTTGGGTTTTGCTCTCTAGCCACCCAACCGACAAATATTGCCAATCATATCATGCTATTGCGGTCAATCGACCCGACATAATATGAAAAATTGACGATTATTAGTCCTCTTCATTTGAATTTTGACAGGACTTACGCAGTTCCTCCGCATATAGCGTTTATGGTGCGTTACGCTGCGCTAACACACCCTACTAATAGAGGTATTGCGTAATTCCTGATCCATATCAATTGCATCACTAAGCGTTTCAGATGTATATTCAGTGGCTTTGATCAACTCGCCTTTGGCATCAAGTCTAAAGAAAGCACCAAGTTGAGGATATTTATTCCAGGCATAATCAAATCCTTTTATACAATCGCGGCTATGGGTTGTCGCAAAAATTTGCACATTCAGTTTTTCGGATAGCTGAAAAACAATATCCCAAACTTGAGGTTGTACGCTCCAGTGCAATCCATTTTCAAATTCATCAATTAAGAGAATTCCGTTTTTAGCATTGACAAGAGCCACAATTATATGAAACAAACGAGTCATCCCATCTCCCATACTCTTGAGAGGTAATGGTTCATCAGTTCCTTTGATTTTCACTAGAGGAATACGGTTATCTTGTTCTGTACTAATTAAACCTCCACTAATATCCTCTACAAAAGCAACTCCCGAAACTCGCGCATCAATCAGATGAAGGGCAGAAATCACCTCATCCCTTAAGTCAGTTAAGCTGGTTAAATCCCAAAGGGCAGCTAATTTACGATTTGGCATATTTTCTGTTGATACACTCTGACAGATGTATTTGAAATTAGATTTGTCGCTAAAGTTCCTAAGATTTCTAAAGTTGGGATGAAAGTCTATTGTATCTGTACTCAATGGAAAAATCCGCCTATTTTTTTTGACTTCTTCTACTACTAGAAAAATCTCAATATTTGATAGATCTTCATCAAGTTTTTGCAAATCGGGAATACGAATTTTCCTGGTTGTGCCTTCATCATCATTTTTATCCTGATATGCAGCCGCACCAATATGAATCTTCTTATTATCGGGTATTTCTCCCAGAGAAATACCTTTTTCTCCTATCATGGGCAATTTATGTCCAAAGAAAAGATGCCGCACAGAATTACTCAAAAACTTGTGAGAATATGGGTTGATCTCACTAAATCGAGCTTCTTGCCTAGATTCTAAAAGGTCAAACAGAACCATAAAAGAGGCGTTACTAGCATAGAGTTTTATTGCTTCCAAAAAGGTACTTTTTCCAGTATTATTCCTGCCCACAACTAGGTTGACACGACCTAGCCTTTGGACTTGAAGATGCTGAAAAAGCCTAAAGTTATGTATTTCAAAAGACTCTAACATACAACATCCTTATCATCCCTTATTACTAGCTAAGAAAATACAAGAACTGCATTTTTTAACTATGGCAGTTAAAAAACGCAGTTAACAAATAAAGAGACTGACCTATTTTACCTCAGCAAAGCTACTAATTATCATCAGATCCTTCAGAAGCGATCGCTCCTTGCAACAAGTTCTGAGCTTTTTCTCCAGGTAAAGACGGCACATCCCCATTCGAGATCCGTTGAGAAACTAACGGAGATTCATCTGAGAATAACAGCGTTTGGGCAGGAATTGCGGCTACGCCAATCCCTTCTTTGTTTAATCGATCTTGTAACATCCGAATCACATCCATGTAAACAGCCCAAAAATCCTCGGTTTTTGTCCAGCCATTCACCCCAACACTCAAGTAGTAATCTTCCACTGCCCAAGGTACGGTGGCGGGAGCCGGCTCGGAGAGAATTTTGGGGTGAGATTTGATCGTTTCTAATAAAATCTTTTCCACCCGTTCTAAACCTTGATCAAAAGCTACTCGCAACCAAATTACCACTTTTCGTTTTTGGGAGTGCGTTAGGTTTTCAATAGTTCCCTCCCAAACGACATTGTTGGGAATGGTAAACATATGACCTTGGAAACCTTTGATTTTGGTATTCGCTAGGGTAATGGAATCGATATAACCCCAAACTCCACTAACTTTCACTTCATCGCCCACGTCAAAGGGCTTATTAAACATGATCATTAAGCCGCTGGCGAAGTTACCCAAGTTGCTTTGCAATGCAAAGGCTAAGACGAAACTCGCGCCCCCAAGTAGGGCTAAAATTGGTCCAAGGCTGACTTCTAAGGCGGTTAGGGCGATCAACACGCCCACGACTACGCCACCTCGTTTAATCACCATCACGATAAACTGTCGTAACAGTTCTGATGTGCCGCCAATCTTTTTCGAGGAACCATAAACGATCGCCCCCAGAATTTGCGAAACAATGGCAGAAACCAGTACAATCCCGACAAATTTCCCAATGTTGGTTGCCCAACGCAAACCGCCTTCCCCTGACTTCAACCAACTGAGCAAGCGCACTCCTACCCCTTGCGTATCCTTGGCATCAACAATCACTATGCTGACGGATTCAATATATTGTTGGTAGGGTTTGGGATCGCCACCTTTGCGCTCTAATTCAGTTAAAACTGCCTTGAAGCGATCCACGATCGCCGTTCGATCGGACTGAAGTTCAGTGACATTAGCCACTAACTGATTCTTTAATTTAGCTTCAGATTCCGCATTTTTATCCAGTTGTTCTGAAGCTTTTTCTAGAGTTTTTCCCTTTTCTTGGAGTTTTTCTTTCTGGTTAGCAACATTTGGAGACTGAGTAGGTTTATCGTTCTCCAATTTAGTGCTATCGACGACTTTTTCAGCTTTTTTCAGTTCCTCGGCAGATTTTTTCGTAGTATCTGGCGGAGCTGTCTTGCCTTCAACAGTTTCTAGGATTTTTTTCAGTTCCTGCTCTGTCTGGGCTATTTTTTCACTGGCTTTTTTAAATTCTGGCGTGTTGGGTTTGGCTTCTTTTTCGGCGGCTTTGGCATCTTCAACGTTCTTAATTGCCTTTTCTAGAGTATCAATTTTTTTTGTGGCATCTTGATAGGGTTGAGAGCCAGCCGCCACAGCTTCTCGGTCTTTTTTAACTGTTTCCAGCGCTTTTTTGGCTGCTTCTAGGGCATCAGATTTTTTCGCTTTATTGACAGCTTCCTGCAAAGATTTATCTTTTTGCAAGTCTTTTTTAGCATCTTTAGCCTGCTCCACCGCTGACTGGGCTTTTTTCAGGTTCTCTTTGGCTTCTTCTACCTTTTTGTTAGACGCTTCATATTCCGGAGAACCGGGGGCTGCCTTAGATAAACTCTCTTCCGCTGTTTTTAGAGAATCCTTGGCTTTGGTGATAGCATCCGAGGCTTCTTTTTGTTTATTAATGCTTTGGAGTTGCCGCTTAATGGCAATTTCGGCATTACTGATTTCTTGAGTTTTGGCTTTCAGTAATAACAGCCATCCGGCAGATTCATTTTGCAGTTCTTGGACTGTTAGCGGTTTCACCAATAGTTCTAATTCTTCCACTGGCACAGTCGGATCTTTGGTGGTGACTGCGGCTTTGGGATCGGGATCTGGCTCCGGTGGTTTGGGTTTAGTCGCGGCTGGTGATTCCTTGGGAGCATCTGGGGCATTTTGCGATCGCACTGGGGGGGCTGATAAGGCGATCGCTAAGGCCAAGCTCGTAATGATAATGGTACGAATTCGACGGGGGATCAAGGTTAATTTCTCCTCACTTCCAAAAAATCGTTTTAGTTAATCGAGTACAATTTATACTATAATTGCCTTTTACGGCAGTTCAGTTAAGAAACATTAACAGGACTTACGCAGTTGCTCCGCATATAGCGTTTATGGTGCGTTACGCTGCGCTAACACACCCTACTAATAGAGGTG
>CAKZHE010000165.1 GCA_936920195.1 uncultured cyanobacterium
TGGTGTCGTTTTGTCTTTTTTTTCTTTTGCTGCTGTCCTCTCTCTCTCTTGATTTTCGTTTCTTCTCCTGGGCTTTGTGTTTTTTTTTATTTGGTATTGGGTAATAAACAGATCAACAACTCTGTATTTTACTGGTAACTTGACTGTTGCAAGGAAGAAAAAATAAAAGGGGAGAAAACTGGTTTGACAAATACAGAGATATCGACGAGGAATAGTCAGGGGCGAAGCTCTGGGAGGGGGCTAGCGCGATCGCGCCTTGCTATTACCATAGGAGATCCGGCGGGAATTGGGGCGGAGGTGCTGTTAAAGGCGTTGGCAGACCCCGCCATTTACGGACTGGCAGAAATCGCGGTGGTGGGCTGCCAGCGGCTCCTAGAGGCCACTTATCTGCACCTGCAAAAGCAGAATGTTCAGGATTTAATCAATCCCAGCCAATTAAATATTTGGGATGTGCCGCTGGATGGGGAAATCAAGTTGGGGATGGGGAATGCTGCCAGCGGTGCGGCTAGTTTTGCCTATATGGAAAAGGCGATCGCTGCCACTTTAGCGGGAGAATTTGATGGTATTGTCACTGGACCCATTGCCAAATCCGGTTGGAAAGCGGCAGGATACGATTATCCCGGACAAACGGAATTGCTGGCAGAACGGGCAGGAGTAACCAAATTTGGGATGCTATTTGTAGCGCGATCGCCCTATACTGGTTGGACTTTGCGGACGCTGTTAGCAACTACCCATATTCCCTTGCGGCAAGTCCCCGATGCGCTGACTCCTGAATTATTAACTGCCAAACTGGATTTATTGGTCAACTGCTTGCAAACAGATTTTGGTATGGTGGGGGGAAGGATTGCGATCGCTGGATTAAATCCTCACAGTGGCGAGCAAGGGCAATTAGGCCGAGAAGAAATTGATTGGTTAATTCCCTGGTTGGCACAGGAAAGAGCGCAAAGACCAAACATTCAACTAGAAGGTTTGATTCCCCCCGATACCATGTGGGTAAAACCTGGTCAAGCTTGGTTTGGTAGTGGAAAAAACCCCGAACCAATCTTCGATCCTGCCGATGCTTACCTAGCACTTTATCACGATCAAGGTTTAATCCCCGTTAAATTAATGGCCTTTGACCGTGCCGTTAACACTTCCATTGGTTTACCTTTTATTCGCACTTCTCCCGACCACGGTACAGCCTTTGATATTGCCCCGCAAGGGATTGCCAATGCTACCAGCATGAAAGCCGCCATTCAACTAGCCGCCGAGTTAGTTCAGCAAAAATTATTCAGGGTGCAGAAAAATGCGACAACGGAAAAGTGAGTACAGAAGTAGTAATGAAGTTTTTCTTCAGATCTACGAATAGTTCAGTCTCTCCTATAATAGCAAAAACTCATAGTTGCATCGAATACTGCCAAAGGTATAAAAATGAGTGACTTCACCCCAAGCTGGAAAATGATCCAATGCGATCGCGCAAACTCACATATAGCTCTACAGTGGGTAACAAAAAAAATATATGAAAGGTCTGAAAATAGCTTGCCTGTCTCGGAAATCGATGAAATTAATATAAATTCGGCACTTGAACTCAATTTTCTCGTAATTAACGATGGCAAGATATCTTTCTCTGATTCAACAGTCCGTGATGAATATTTAGTGCGCCATGTTGTAGATTTAGCACTTTTAGCCTGGGACGATCTGGAAATATTTACTAATACATTTAATAAAATCTTCAGATACAAATTTGACTTTCCGATCGGCTGTCCTTATAAATTGGAAGATCGTGTCTTGCTTTTACTTGCTAAGGAGTATAAAAAAGATATTTCTGGCAAAATAAATGAAATTGCAAAACAAATAATCCAGCAACCAAAAAACAATTCATTGCTCTCGAATTTATATGATTCTTTTTGTGCCATACTTCCAGAACTAGATATTCATTCTGAGTGTCTAGTTACTACACTAGAATCTGTATCCCATGCTCTTTATGAAGCTTATGTCGTACAAAAAATCTATCCAGCAATTGATAAGCTAGCTGCTCAATCCCAGGAAACTGCCAATGCTTTATACAAAGTTTTTTTGTCATGCCCTGATTTACCTATTGCTGGACTAGCCGTTAATGTTCTTCTAGGATTAGCCAAATTCGATCTACAGGATGCACATCATCGCGCCCTAGAGTTGACCAATTCTGAGCATCCAACACTTCGCCGTATAGGTATTATTTCATTAGGTAAATTCCACTATGGTAGCGATGATTCACATAGCTTATTGAGTTCCACGATAGAACAGCTCGAAGTTTTCCTCACTACTCCCAATAAAGAAACAGACTATGTTTTGGCTCAAGCCTACGGCGATTTGCTTAGTCAAACAGAGCAAGCGTCAGAAGCCCTTCTGAAATTATCAATACGCCAAGAAATTGTGGTTCAGGATTCAGTAGTATATGTCTTGTTTAGACAAGAAAATAATATTAATCACTACCCTTGGTATAAAAAAGCACTCCTTAATTTAGCAAAGACACCATTTCATTCACCTGAAAAGTTACGACATCTTGATTACTGTACTGACAGTTATGCAAGAAACGAGCCAGATACTGCTTTTGAAGTGGTTGAATCTCTAGCGTTTGGCTGGGGTTATAACCAATTTGGAGTCTATGCCAAACTACCGGATTTTTTGAATTGTACCTTTAGGGAACTAAGTAATCACCATCTTGATGCACTGCGAGGGAGAATCACTCACTGGTTTGCATCTAATAAGAAATATTTGCATATTACTGCTTCGGATGTCTGTCGTTATTTTAATTCTATGCCATTAGCTGAAACAAATGGAGAGACAAGAGAAATCTTGTTCCATAAGAAAACAGCAAAAACTTCATTACTAAAACTAAGCAAGCAAGTGCTAGATACCCTAGATGAGCAAACAGTTGCAAATGTAATATATAGATTGGCAGGGTACATAAAAGATGCTAGC
Source organism: uncultured cyanobacterium (assembly GCA_936920195.1). Classification (GTDB taxonomy): domain Bacteria; phylum Cyanobacteriota; class Cyanobacteriia; order Cyanobacteriales; family FACHB-T130; genus CAKZHE01. The sequence goes on from CAKZHE010000165.1 coordinate 2,944, forward strand.
TCTCTTGCTGCACTTCTAATATCAGTATTAGCCTCTAAATCCAATTCACCTGATATTATTAAGCTAGTCACAGACTTACTTTGTAATCATGTACTATACAACTACCCCAAAGAAACAGGTGATTACCTCAAGTATCGTTCTGAAGCCGGAGATTTGACGGAGATTGAAAAACAAGTAATTCAAGCTGCATTAGCTCGTTCTAATGACTACTTTGAAAAACGACACAATTTACCTCGTTTAAAAGAACTTCAACCCCCATCACAGCGAATTTACCTCCTACAAATAGCACAATGGAAACACGATTCTGCAATTATAGAGGCAGCAAAGCAAAAATCAGTATTTTTCTCTGCATTAGTTCAGAGACCTCTTAAGTATGGTTGTGCTGTTTCTGTTGAGCAAGACGGAAGTTTCACTGAGCCTTCCAAATTGACTAAGTTCTATGGTGAGACTGAGATAGCACAAGGAGAACTCATCAATCCTTTAGGACAATATTATCAACGCTTAGAATGGCAGAACGCTGGAATGTTGGCTAATGAAACAAATACGGAAGATGCAATCAATCAGGAGAATGATAAATGAAACTGGTTATTCGTGAGTATCTAAGTATGCTTAAAGAATCCGGAGAGTTAGACTTATTACTCCCCGATCTTTTACTGAATATGGGAATAATACCTCTGAGTAAAGCCCAAGTTGGTGTTCGACAGTATGGAGTCGATGTTGCAGCGGTTGGTTCCGATCCAGACGATAATAACACTAATAAACTCTTTCTATTTACTATCAAACAAGGTGATTTCTCTCGTAAAAATTGGGATAATACTAATACTCTTCAAGATATACGTCCTTCGCTTAATGAAATAATTGATGTCTACATTCCTAAATATATTAATGAGGAACACAAATCTTTACCGAAAAAAGTTATTGTTTGTTGTAATGGCGATCTAAAGCAGGAAGTTGTGCTTACCTGGGAGGGATATAAATCAACGAATAAAAAAGCTAATGAACTGGAGTTTGACCTCTGGGATGGCAACAAGCTGGCTATGCTAATTGACAAATATTTAATAGATGAATACCTCTTTCCAGAATCTGCTCAGAAACATCTCCGTAAAACAATTGCGTTAGCTGACCAAAATGAAAATGAACCACGCTTCTTCTATGAATTAATTGAAGAGACTTTGTTTAAGCCAGATCTACCTAAAATTAAAGATAAGAATGTAGTACGTCAGCAGCAGAAAGCACTTTGTTTACTAAATCTTAGTCTCAATATTGTTTTTTATTGGTGTCAAGAAGATAATAATCTCAAACCAGCATTATTGTGTGCTGAACGAACTATTCTTCGTACCTGGGATTGGATGCGCCAAAATAATCTGTTTGATTGCAAGAAAACTTCTAAGAAGTTCAACCAACTTTTCTTCACTTATTTGAAGGTAATTAATGCTTATGCGATTAAGCTTCAACCACACTGTTTTGTCACAGATGGTTTATTTGGTTATGGTGTAGACAACCTTGAATATCCTCTTCGTACATTTGAGGTGATTGGGATTCTTGGGGAAGTTGGCATGGCATTTTACTATCTGGCCCAATCTATTGAAAATGAAGAAATTGGCGAGCAGTATCGAAACGGAATTCAAGCAGTTGCAAAAATGCTTGTAGCTTTGATAGAAAATAATCCCCCTGCATTGATGCCTCGATATGATGGTCATGCTATTGATATTGCTTTGGGACTCCTTACACTTAATGCTGCGGGATATAAAGAAGAAGCCGCTAATTGGCTCAAAGAAATAAGTGGATATATTATATATGCTTATAATAAAGTAGGGAAATACTTTCCAATTGCTTCTGATAGTTATGAAGAACTTATTGCTATGGAGTTTGACCAGGCTCCACCTAAAGAAAAGTTAATGGAGCTTTCAACACTTATTCCCATGCTTGCAGGGTGGTATGCCATCTTAGATCTTTCAGATGAGTATAGGATTTTCCAAGAAGCGATCGCTACAACTTTTCCCAACACTAATCTTCAGCTTTGGTTTCCTGATGAAAATACAGATTCCCATCTTTATAGCAGTAACGCGGGCTATGCTGGTGGATTCACTGTGTCTACAATTCAATTGCCTCAAACCCTCGATGATCTTAGAACTAATCTGATTTGTCTTTCAGAAAAGCAACAACCTTTGAACACATTATCCTGCATTAATCGTAAATTTTCTATATTAGGACTAATTTCAAGTCGCCATTTCAGAACTCCAGTTATTCCTGCGTACTGGCTGTCTTTAGATATTTCTATAATTTCAAATGAGTAGAGACGTTCCGGTGGAACGTCTCTACTGATGGGGTTAAACCAATCTTGGTCTAGCCACCCTTAGATTGAGGTTTGGCTTGAGCCGATTGCAACGCTCGCACCAATTCGTTAACGGCATATTCCAGTTGCATCCCGGCATCGGTAGCTACCCAACCGTCATTAGTCATTTCCCGAATTTCAAAGTGGAGGTGAGGACCAGTTGAGTTGCCAGTGCTGCCTACCAAGCCGATGACAGTGCCTTGTTCCACCCATTGTCCCGGTTGAACAAAAAGTTGGGACATATGACCGTAAAGTGTCTCTTGGGAGGGGTTATGCTGGAGAACAACAGCTAATCCATAACCACCCATCCAATCAGCGATCGCCACTTGACCGGAATTAACTGCAATTACTGGGGTTCCCATCGGTGCGCCTAAATCTGTACCTTGGTGGAAGGTGCTAGTTCCCGTCAAGGGATGAACCCGCCAGCCAAAGGTGGAGGTGACAGGAGCGGGAATGGAGAGGGGGAAAATAAAGCTAGTATTGCCGTTATTATTCCGAAGCAAAGGCAATAAACTAGGATTGGAATAAGCTAGATTTTGGCTAGTGTTGAGAGATACATTACTACTAGCGGCTTCCTCCCGATTAACCTGCATTCCCCGTTTAGTGACTCTCACTGGTCCAACATTAATTGGTCGAATCGCCGCAGGTGGTTGGGAGTTAATTCTAAATTGGCTAATTTCTTCGCCTGACTGGGATAACATTCCTCCAGAACTTCGCCCATTATTGGCAACATTCACATTCCGGTTGGCAACGTTCGCATTCCGGTTGGGAACATAACAATCTCCTGCCAATACTCGTTCATCTTTTCTAAACACCCGCAAGCAGCCAGTCGATCTTTCTGATAGTCTTACTTCTGGACTATCATTAGCTCCATCAATCCGATACTTGGTGTTATCGACGTAAGTATTTCTCTGACTAGAACTAGCAGAATTGTTCGTGATGGTATTAATGGTGTAGCTATCCGGAGTTTCTCGCTGGACTGGAGCAACTTTTTTAGTGGGAGCCACAGATGCCGAGACATTGGGAGCCGGAATTGCTGGCTTGGAAAATGTCACTTCCCGCCGCTCAACGGCGGGTGACTTCCGGACAGATGATTCTACTGAATGCCTTTCTGGTGCGGCGACAGATCTTTCCGAAGTAGTCACTCTTGGGGAAACTACATTAGTTTCAATCTTAATCACTGGCTGACTAGCTTGGGGCTTTGGTGTAACTAACGCCGTATTATTTGGTTTATTTTGGGCAGAAACCATACTGCCGCTGAGTACCCCAATCCAAGCTAAACCCTGGACTAGCAGGGAACGTTGATAAAACTTACTTGATGGGGTACGGCTAGGATTTTTTGGCTGAGTCATTGTTGATTTAGCTTGATTTTTAAGGTTAGCTGTCATAGCCCAATCTGATTGTACCGGGAGGGAAACAAGTTTCGGCCTCGATCCCATCCAGATTTTGCCAGTGAACTCGAAGTTCTCCAGTGGGAGTAACGCCGACGATAGTGCCAGTTTTGCCGTTGACCATCGCCGGACGATTTTGAATACAGAGCAGTTCCAGATATAAAGGCAAAAGGTCTTCTATTCCTTCTGCGGCAACGAATTGGTATCCGGATATCAAGCCTTCTAAGGTAATCGCTGCCAGCATTTCTAGGGATGCGATCGCTTTTTCATCGCTAGTAGCTAGAAATGATCGGAGATTAATTCCAGTTTCTGGAACTAGATTATCCCAATTAATTCCCACCCCGACAACTGCTTTGACAATCTTTCCTTGTTGGACGCGAGTTTCGGTTAGAATGCCGCCTAACTTCTTTCCCATCAGGATCAAATCGTTAGGCCATTTAATTTCTACCGGAATCCCTAAACCTCTCAAGGCGGTGGCAATCCCCCAAGCACTACCCATCGTTAATTGGGCAGCATCTTCGGCGGCTAAGTTGACATTCAGGGCAATCGAGAGATAAAGTCCTCCTAGACTAGATTGCCATTCTCGTCCCCACTGCCCCCGCCCAGCGGTTTGTTGGCGAGCAACTACTACTGTTCCTCCCGATGCTCCTTGGTCAATTAATTGCCAAAGGGTCTGATTGGTGGAAGGCAGAGTCTCAAAAACCTGCACTGACAGCAGTAAAGTAGAGAGGCGATCGCCTAAGATAGTTTCCAGGTATTGCCGATCCAATGTTGCTTTGCCAAAATCAAGAGACTGTTGTCTAAGTTAACATATAACAAGAATTGTTTCTGAATCCTTCTACTTAAAGTAATATTTGGCTTATGCACTCATGGCACTGGCAGGCGGCGGAAGGATTACCTTATTTAACTTGTAGTTTGTTAAAGTCCTGGCCTCATGGCTTTTTTACCCAGCAATGTTGGCCTCGCACCCCAGCGGATTTAGTCTCTTTGCTACAACCTGCCGCTCAGGTTTATCGGGTGAAGCAGGTACATGGGAAGACGGTACTGGCATCTTCAGAAATTGAGGCTTCTGTCACCCAGGAGTCAGGAGAGGTAGAACGTCCTGCCGCTGATGGTTTGCTGACGGAGCAAGCGCAACAAGCGGTGTGGGTTTGTTCAGCAGATTGCACTCCGGTATTGATTGCCGATGAAGTTACGGGACAAGTGGCGGCAGTCCATTCGGGTTGGCGAGGGACAGCAGCGCGAATTGTGCCGGAAGCGATCGCTCGTTTGCAAGCTCAAGGCAGCAGAATAGAGAATATTCTAGTCGCTATGGGTCCGGCGATCGCCGGAGAAGTTTATCAAGTTTCGACGGAAGTGGCAGCGGAAGTCGGTGCAAGTCTTTTACCCCCCGCCACTGCTGATTCTCCCAAGTCAATTTTGCAAGCTTTGGAAAATATTCCCAATTCCCCCATTTTACCCGACCCCGAACCCGGAAAAGCTCGGTTAGATGTCCGCAAAGCGATCGCCCTGCAATTACTTCAGTTAGGAATAGAGGGCGATCGCATTTCCACTGCCCCCTATTGTACCTATCAGCAACCAGATTATTTCTTTTCCTACCGTCGCGACCAATTGAAAAAAGTTCAATGGTCGGGGATTGTCAGTACCCAATCTAGTTGATTTTAACGGGAGGGCGATCGCTTTTAGAGGGCGATAGTTTGGTCGAAGCATTTTTGGAGTTTGTTTAGAGTGGACAATGCCCATCGCCACTGGGACAGTTGTGGTTGTTGCTTCAGTATCACCAGCATATCCAGCCGCCGCCGTAGGTGGGACCGCAGCCGCTGTCAACGCTTTGATGCTCACCACCTTTACCATCGTTATATATTGGCTGTATTGGAATTACCGGAGCTGTCGTTTCAGGCGATGCTGATGGTGTAGGTGTAGGTTCAGGTATTCCTGGTAAACCAGTCGCGGTTGGGGTAGTTATACCAGTTGTGTCAGTTGTGACAGCTTCAGTTTCATCTACCGCAACTTGTTGCAGTCCCACCAAACCGGGGAAAATCCGGCTGGGTGCGCCAACAATCTGATAAGCAGCAACTACGCGGTTATGTCCATATTTGTTTCCTCGTCCCCGTTGAACTAAGTGGAAATGGCCTTTTTTCTTGCCGCGTTCCACTACAATTACACTAGGAGCAGTGCCTTGGAAAACATTGTAAACAATGCCACTATTGGTATTAGTTGAGTTCAGCGTAAAGAGATTTGTGATGAACAGAGAAGAAAAGTTACTGGTGCTGGAAAGACTGCTACTGGACGAACTACTGCTAGAAGAACTGCTGCTAGAAGAACTGCTGCTGGACGAACTACTGTTGCCAAACGTACCATCACTGTTGAGAATCAAATTGATGCTGTTACTAGAAGAACTACTACTAAAGGGGTAGTAATTATTGCTAATATTAGTAGAAGAATAAGTTCCCCCACTACCTAATAATGAAGATACAGCAACACTAAATTGGGTTGTCCCGCGAGTGCTTTGACCCCTTACAAAAACTCCATTCTGCTTGAATTCAAATTCAGAATCGCTATCGTTGCTCTGGAAGTTAACAGAGTTATTGTTCAGTAGCGAAGTAAAACCTCGTCCTTCACCTTTAAGCTTGAAACGATCATTACCGCTAGAGTTTATATTCCCCTGATAGCTAGTAATTCCTTCTACTTTAATGTTAACACTTCCGCTCAAATTATTACCTTCAATTGTCAAGGAAGGACTACTTGAACTACCAGTAGTTTTAATTTTGAACGTGATATCTGTAGCATTACTGGTTCCTACGCTAATTTTGCCATCTGTGGGGTCTAAATCAGGACTACCAGGAGTTGTAGATCCAGAAAATTGAGCATTACTAGAAAATTGACCATCACCTTTTAACTCAAACTTCACCTTTTGTCCAGCCTGAGCAATAGTAGTGGTGGTAGTGGTAGCGGTATCTGACGATCGAAATTCCAGAGTTGGTGGTAAACTAATCACTCCACCATAAAGTTTAGCAGTAAATGACCCAATTTTTAAATCTCCTGGCGTTGAAGTATAGGAGCCACTTCCGACTGACAATGTTAATGGCAAGAAAATTGGTGCAGTTGAATCTGAGGCGCTTGCACTAATAAGTGTCCCAGTCAAAGTCGTTGAGGGAGTGAAGGTCGGTGAATTAAACGTTAGGGTTGTTGGCACTCCTTGGAAGGGGACAATTGAACCATTTGATGTAAAAGCAATTCCCGCTAGAGTTCCTACCAGTTTTCCAATGTCTCCAGGGCCAACTGTCCCAGGGTTTGCATCATCATCAAATCTTGCCCCAGTTGGAGTAAACCGTGCGGACGTAGTTGTGCCAATAGCTGTTTCTAGTTGGAGCGCTCGCACAGCAATATCAAAGAGGGTAACTTTTGCAGTAGGATTGGGAACGAAGAAGGCGGCATCGCCGGAGATAGTTCCGCCAGTAACAGGAACTTGAGCTTTAGCAGCCGGGGCGATAACCAGTGCCAAGCTACCAGCTAAACCGAGGTAACTCATCCATTGAGTTAATTGGAAACTCATATTAAAACTCCATCAGTAAAGGAATGGCTAGAAATAGTTTTTTCTAGTTAGACTTTGAGATTCAACGGCAAACTGTTGATTTTTTTTTATTTGTCCCGAACTACTTTGAGGCCAGAATTATCCAGATAATTAGGCTAAAGCGAGGATTAAGTTAGTTTTTAGCGATCGCACTTAGGCTTATGCTGGTCAAGCATACTATTAAGTTATATGATTTGTCTATAGAACCCTTAATGTTTTATAAAATAGGTATATATGCCATGCTTATAAATCTTGTGGGACAAAGAAAAAGCGATCGCTTTTAGAGGGCGATCGCTTTTGCTAGCAAGACTTACTCAACTATCCTACGGAACAGTTGGGACTGTTGGAGTTGGTGGAACGCTTGGAATGCTTGGTACGCTTGGAATAGTCGGAACTGCTGGAACTTCCGGAACTGCTGGAGAAGCTGCTGGCGCTGGAGAAGCTGCTGGTGCTGGAGAAGCTGCTGGTGCTGGAGAAGCTACTGGTGCTGGAGAAGCTACTGGTGCTGGAGAAGCTGCTGGAGAAGCTACTGGTTCTGGAGAAGCCGCTGGAGAAGCTACTGGTGCTGGAGTAGTAGTTGTTTCAGGGATTCCTGGCAAACCAGTTGCTCCGGTTGGAGCAGTTGTGCTGGAATTGTTGCTGGAATTGTTGCTGGTGTTGTCATCGTCACCACTTTCAGCTTCATCTACTGCAACTTGTTGCAGTCCCACTAAACCAGGGAAAATCCGGCTAGGTGCGCCAACCATCTGATAAGCAGCAACTACACGGCTTCTACCCAAAGCCCGTCCACGGCGACGTTCAACTAAACGAAAGTGGCCTTTTTTCTTGCCGCGCTCTACCACAATTACACTAGGGGAACTGGTTTGGTAGATATTGTAAACTGTGCCACTATTGCTGCTGCTAACTGAATTCAGCGTAAAGAAGTTAACGAAAGTAGAACTGGAATTGCTGCTGGAGTTGCTGCTGGAGTTACTGCTGGAATTGCTGCTACCACCACCATTAGTGATATTGATATTGATGTTGGTAATGCTAGAGTTGCTGTTAGAAGAGGAACTACTGCTAGAGGTATAGTAGTTAACCGTACCATACTTAGCAGAAGGAGTGTAAGTAAAACCGCTTGTTACTACCCCAACATCAAATTGAGTTCTTCCAGTGCCTTGACCATCTAATGAAAAACCATTATTTTGGGTGAATTTGAACTTAGAATTGCTGTTGTTGCTTACGAACCCAACAGAGTTATTATCCGGTTGGGAAATCAAACCGCGTCCTTCACCTTCAACCTTAAACTTGGTTTTATCAGTATCGATAAAGGTGCCAGTGCGATCGGAGCTAGTAATTCCGCCCACTTCAATATTCACACCCGCACCAGTCGCAGTCCCTTCAATTTTGACTGATTGGCTGGAACTACCAGTGCTTTCAATTTTGAATTTGGCATCAGCGTTGGTGCTGCCTACACTGATTTTGCCATCGGTGGCAACTACATCAGCGGGGGTACTAGAAGTAACGCCGGGAAATTTAGCGGTGGTCCCGAATACCCCACTACCTTCGATTTCAAACTTGATTTTTTGTCCGAGTTGGGAAGTAGTAGTGCCAGTAGTGGTGGTAGTAGAATCTGAAGAGTTAAATTTCAGAGTTGGAGGCAAGCTAATGGTTCCCGAATCAAGTTTAGATTCAAATTCCCCAATATCTAACCGTCCTTCAGTGGCTTTATAAGTAGCTGCTGAAGTTGAGGAAAGAGTGACACCTGTGACTGGTAAGAAAATTGGTGCAGTAGTTGAATCTGTAGCGATCGCAGTAATCAGCGAACCACCCCAAATTGTGCTAGGTGTAAAAGTTTTTAAAGTAAAGCTCAGGGTTGTTGGTACGCCTTGAAATGGAACAATCGAACCATTTGAGGTAAAAGCAATCCCAGATAGAGTTCCTGCCAGTTTACCTGTGTCACCTACATTGGCTGTACCGCTGCTATCAACGTCTTTAAATGCTCCACCAGTAGGACTAAATCGTGCCGAAGTAGTTGTGCCAATGGCAGTTTCTAGTTGGAGCGCTCGCACAGCGGCATCAAATAGGGTTACATTACCCGCTGCACCTGTGGTGGGAATGAAAAAGGCGGCATCGCCGGAGGCAGTACCGCCAGTAACGGGAACTTGGGCTTTAGCAGCCGGGGCGATAACCAGTGCCAAGCCACCAGCTAAACCGAGATAACTAATCCATCGAGTTAATTGGAAATTCATGTTAAGACTCCATCAATGAAGGAAAGGCTAGAAATAATCTTTTCTAGTTAGACTTTGATAATCAACAAGATTTGTTGACTTTTTAATCTATCCCGAAGTGGGTTAGGACAAGAAGTATTTAGAAGAGTAGCGTAGAGCAACCTGACGATCCAATTAGTTTTAAGTTCTTCAAAATTAGGGTTCTGAATAACTTAGCCTACTAGTAAGCTGCTGGACTGGTATATGTTTGGAAATGTTCCCAGCTTAATGACATTTTTTGAAAATAATTTACTTCAAGAAAGCGATCGCAAGTCATATTTATAATCATTAGTAAAAACCCTAATCATTACCAATAACTTCCCATAAATACCGTATTAATACGGTAGCAATTTCTGGAATTGATTCAAACCTTAAATTTCTTTTTTCAAAGAAAAATTTCTATGGTTATTATAATGAACGAAATTGCTGAAAAACTCACAAACAGAACTTACGCAATTACTTCGGATATAGCGTGGGTTGAGCCTAGATTTTCGACTCTGTGGGGCGGGTTCAGATCATTTGTTTTCCTCGTTTCCTCGTTCCCAGGCTCTGCCTGGGAATGCCTATTGAGAGGCTCTGCCTCGGATGATCGCCACGCGAGGCAGAGCCTCTCGATATCGGTTCCCAGGCAGAGCCTAGGAACCAGTTAGGGGGTGAGCAGACACGGTTATTGCATGAATAAAATTGCTCAAAAACTTGCAAAGTCAACAGTCTAGGCAGAGCCTAGGAACCAGTTCATTGGCACTACCTCTACACTTGATGGTTTCTAGAAAACGAAAGTTGTTCTGAGAACGCCAATGGTAATGGTATCGCTAGTAGAAGTTTGACCAGGGGCAAAAATCACGATCGCACCAGGTGTAATGCTGATGTTATCGGAGATCTTCATTCGGTAAAAGGCTTCCACGTGGGTAGTGGTTCCAGGGCGAGCGCCCGGTTCTCCCAAAAAGTTGGCAAAGAAACCAGGTACGTTTCTACCAGTAGTTAAGTTACTGCTGGAAATGCGCGGCGGTTGACCAACGTACAACCCACCGAGATTGCCTTCCCCAAATAAATCGGGGAAATTCATAAACGCCATCCAGTTAATGGTTTCAACATTCCCCCCGGAACCCGGCATCACCGAGTTGGTGTAACCGCCCCAACCGCCAAAAGTGAACTCCGGCGAGATTCGCCATTCCATACTGGCTCCGTAGGCGTTGGTTTGCAAAGGCGCTCTTTGCTGTCCGGTATTGGGGTCAAAAGTAGGGAAGGCCACTAAATCGTCGCCGACATTTGTCCCCAATCGACCAAAAGGTGAATAGGCATTGATATAGTGCAGCGCCACATCAAAGTTATCGGCGGGAGCAATGTTTAACTGCGCTCCGAGGGCAGTTTCTCCATTTGTACCACCAAAGACACCCCCCCCCGATGAAGCACTGATCTGACTGGCAGAATAAACCCCTTGCAAGCTAATGTTAGGGCTAGTTTGCCAGTCAAAGCCGACACCGCCACCGCTACCCATGTTGATAATGGGATTTCGTTGAGCAAACCGAGAAAGGGAGCCAGAACCAGCACTTTCAATCCGGTTAGCGCCTCGGAAGACGTTCACTGGGCTAACTCCCACTGCCCCAACGATAAAAGCGAAGTTATTCCCAATTAACTGACGATAGGTCAGGTCGCTGATGGAAACCGCCTCATTAGTGTTGCTTTCATAGGCTAGGGAAGTATAGGTGTTGTATAAACTACCTGTAAAACCGCTGCCTGCTGCCAGTCCAGTCAGTAAAATACTCCGTTCGGTCAGTTGAGTGAATAAACTCAATTGGGCGGCGCTGACTAGATTGATAGCAGTAAAGGGGTCGTTACTTTCTTTGACTCCATCTACCGGAATTAAGTCAGCCCGATTGCTAGTATGCCCCTGAACGCCAAAAACTACCTGTCCAAATAGTTTGGTGGTCGTTGAGAACTGGCGATTTTCGAGTAATTGGGTGCGGCCTTCTAGTTTGTCTGTGCGGGTGCTGAGGGCAGTAAGTTCGGCCTGAAACTCTTGGGTGAGTCGGCGCAAAGATTCTAAATCCTGCTGGCTAGCACCTTCTTGGGGACGACTTGGCAGCAAGCGTTCAATTTGTTTTAAGCAAGAATTAACTCCAGCGGCAAATTCGTAACGGGATAGGGAACGATTGCCGCGAAAGAATCCATCGGGATATCCTGATATACAGCCATAGCGTTCTACTAGCTCTCTCAGAGCAGAATAGGCCCAGTCGCTAGGTTTAACATCTGATAATTGGGAGACGTTAGTAATTTGATCCATTGACTCTTCGGCTACGGAGGAGTCTGGGGATTCGGATGTAGTAGGGGCTGGGTTGGCGATCGCTTGAGCTTTTTGAACAGGAATTGTTAAGTTTTTAACATTAGTGACTGGTGTCCCATTTAGTTCAGTAACAGCATTCCGATGGGATTCTGGAACTGCTAGCTGAATCTGGAACTTGTTAGGAGTAGTCAGACGGTTGGTTGCTTTAGCTAAATTAGTAGATGGTAAAAATCCCTGGGCTGAAGATTTGACTTTTGGGACATCTTGTGATGACCGCTCCCCGGTGATGGCGAAAGCTGGGGAAAAACTTGCTACTAGCCAACCAATGATGGCAAATAGTAAGGCGGAAGATGCTTTCTTCTCTCTGCTTAACTGGGATTTCACGGTGCTAAAACTCCTCAAACACACCAGATTTGCTTGGATTCTCTATGAGTTAGATAGAAACTGCTAATCTGTTTTTTGTTCCCTAAAATCTAAAAAGATTGTTTCTGATAGTTTTTTGTTCCCTAAGTTTTTGAAGTTTTAGCAATAGTGCTAGTGCGTATGCCTTGGGCATCGCTACGCCAAAGCAAAACTTTGCTTATTTCTAGACAAAACTATTCCTAGGCAATAGAATACTATCCAGAGGCGATCGCTGCTGGAAATTCCCTAATAATTTTTTCACCTTGGTGATTACTTCAACTTTTGCTTGATAAAAGTTAAAACTTGAGCTAACTGTTTTTTCAGACCTTCAATTTCTGCTTGCATCTTTTCAATTTTCTCATTAAGTTGTTGAATTTCTCCTTCGCCAACAGCGGCAGATGGGGCGGGAACGGTGGCTGGTTCGGCGGCGGCTGGAGCAGCCGTGGCTACCATCGGTGGCAACAATCTAATCTTTGCCATTGCCGAGCGAATCGCATCTACCAGAACTTTTTTATCAAAGGGTTTTTCAATAAATTCAAAATACTCAAAAGGTTCAGCAATTTTTCCTGTTACCTCTTCCTTCCTGCCTGACATCAGCACCAAAGGAATTTTCCGCAGTTCGGGCTGATTCTGAATATGTTGAAAAACATCCCACCCACTCATTTTAGGTAAAATGAAGTCCAACATAATTAGGTTGGGGCGCTCTTTTTGAATTAAATTTAGCCCTTCTACCCCATCCTTAGCTTCTAGGACTTCAAAGTTACCTGTCGGCAACATTTCTCGAACAGTTCTCCTGATAACCCCACTATCATCAATAACTAGGATTTTGTGACTTGCCACAACTAACTCCTTCAGTAGCGATCCAAAAAAAAGCAAAATTCTTAATTAGCAACTGCCAGTACCGCCATCTGGAATAAACATCGGTGTTGGCCTATACCTGCTTGGCACAAAGCCAAAATTTAACCTCAATACCTGATTCTAGATTAATTCCGGTGCGCCTGAAAGAGTAAAAACTCAGGGAAAGGGCAGTAGAAAGTTGAATGCTTTACTATTTTAAGGGTACATATTCGCAATTTTGGCAATATCTAGCTAAATTCCTATGGATAGTCCTTCGGCAAATCAGCCTGTATCGAGCCAGTGGCGCTCAGAAATTATGGCTTTACCGGAGTGGTTGCGCCGCCCGATTGGTAAGGCGAGCGAACTCTCTACAGTACAGCAAATCATTAAGCAGCGCCAGATTCACACTATTTGCGAGGAGGGGCGCTGCCCTAATCGCGGCGAATGTTATGCCCAAAAAACGGCAACTTTTTTGCTGATGGGACCAACTTGTACTCGCGTCTGCGGTTTTTGTCAGGTAGATAAAGGTCATGCCCCGATGCCTTTGGATGAGGAGGAGCCGCGCAAGGTGGCGGAGGCAGTGCAGTTGTTGGGTTTGCGCTATGTGGTGCTAACTTCGGTGGCGCGGGATGATTTGGCGGATGGGGGGGCGGGTTGGTTTGCCGCTACGATGAGGGCGGTACGGGAAATGAATCCTGGGGTAGCCATTGAGGTACTAACGCCGGATTTTTGGGGCGGGAAAGATGGGGAAGCCCAACAGCGGCTGCGGGTGCTGACGGTAGTACAAGCAGAACCTGCTTGTTATAACCACAATATTGAGACGGTGCGCCGCTGCCAAAGTCGGGTGCGACGGGGGGCGCAATATGAGCGATCGCTGAATGTTTTACGCTGGGTGAAGGAATTTAATCGGGCAATTCCGACTAAATCGGGGTTGATGTTGGGACATGGGGAAACGGAGGCGGAAATTGTGGAGGCGATGGCAGATTTGCGTGGGGTAGAATGCGATCGCATCACTCTTGGTCAGTATATGCGCCCATCGTTAGATCATTTGCCTGTGCAAAAATACTGGACTCCAGAGGAGTTTGACAAGTTGGGGGCAGTGGCACGATCAATGGGTTTTAGTCATGTTCGTTCTGGACCCTTAGTTCGGAGTTCTTATCATGCGGGTATATAGGAATTTATTGACTAGGCTGTTCACCATTTAAATTGCCAAGGCTATCTTATGCTAGTTAAGGCTTCCAGCCTCCGAAAAATGCGGTTTAAATGCAAAACAGCTTATTGTAGTGCAGTTCACCTATATCGATATGTGCCGATATAGGTGAACTGCACTGTTAAAATATATTAATTAGACTTGCAATGTATTTGGGTTAATAATTACCATCTCTGTTGTTGAAAACATTTAAGAAGTGGTAAAGCTCATGGCAATATCTTACAATCCGAATATTTTTGTCCCATTTCATACAATTGGAGGTAGTGGTGGGAGCGACTTTAGTTGGGTAAATGGAACCAATGGCAATCTGATTAAAAAGCTAGAAGTGTGGTCAGGAGGATGGCAATTAAGGGGAATTAAGGTAACTCTCACCAATGGTGAGTCTCGGACGTTTGGTAAACTTGAAGACAGATATCAAGGCAGCCTTGAGCTTGCTCCGGGTGAACTCATTACTAAGCTATCTATTTGGGGCAATGGTGCTGGTACCCGAACCGGTGCTTTTAGAATGGAAACAAACAAAGGTCAAGTTTTCTTCCCAAAAATGTATGACTGGGGTCTAAAAACTGAATATGTAATGGATGTTGGTTCTGGGCTACTAGCTGGTATTTACGGAGGTGCTAATTCTGACATTGATAGGCTTGGATTTGCGTTTTTGTTGCCTATTAGAAATAGTGTATTGAAGGATGTGTCCTATCCAACACTCGCTGCGTATTTAGTAGCAACTACTCCTTTCACGATTGACCAAATTACGATAGACAACCTACAAGGGACAGTCTCACAAGGTGCTGTACTGAAAAATTCGCAATCCTTCACAGTGTCTCGCGAATGGAGTAATTCAACAGCTCTAGAAGTTTCGATCACTTCTTCGGTTTCAGCTAGTATTCCACTGGTAGCCGATGTGAGTGTAGAAACCTCAGTCTCTCTTAGTAATGTGTATTCTTTTGGCCGGAGCGAAAGTGAAACTATTGAAAGGGGAGTAGACCATAACGTTACCTGTCCCCCTGGTCAAATGTTGAGAGCCACGGCGACTACTTATCAAGACAAACTTGATATACCTTACAATGGTAGATTTGAAGTTGAAATTCAGAGTACGGGAGCAAAATTTTCTTATTCTGTTTCAGGAAATTACAAGGGAGTATCAGTGAGGAGTGTTTTTGTCAAGTATGAGGTGCTGCAAACAGCAAAAGAATCGGCAGAAGAGGAATCTGTAGTGAAGATGTTTTAAATTTTAGCTTTTTTGCCCTGCAAATTCTTAGATTGTGTCAGACCTCAGATTACTTCAATTTTACAAGTTTCCTGTCTGGTCTGACACGCTCTACCCCAATCTATTAAGCAATCGCGGCACTCGGAATAATATCTTACAATTCAAATATTTTAGCCCCATTTGATACAATTGGAGCTAGTGGTGGTTTCGACAATCCACCAGTTGGGTAAAATCTGTAATTTCTATCCCAACAGTTTTTTCACCTCATCTATGAGATCTGCAAGAGAAACTTGAATTTGTTCTCCTTTCCGCAAATCCTTTAAATTACACTTTTGGGTAGATACTTCAGCTTCACCAATTAAAACACACAAAGGAATGCCCAATTTACTAGCTTGCTGCAACTGCTTGCCCACGGCTTTGGGTTCAAAAACGGTTTGAACGCTGAAACCTGCTTTTCGCAATTTCTGGGATGTTTCTAAATAAACAGGCATTAACTCTGGCTGCATATTGGCAACTAATACCTGCACTGGAGTGGCAGAAAAGGATTTGAGAATTTCTGCCTTCAACAGCCGACTCATTAACCGAGTTAAACCGATGGAAATACCAACTCCGGGCATTTTCTCGCCTACAAATGTTCCGACTAATTCTTCGTATCTGCCGCCCGAACAAATGCTACCAAGGGCTTCGTGTCCGATTAAACTGGTTTCGTAAACGGTTCCTGTATAGTAGTCTAGTCCGCGAGCGATCGCTAAATCAATACAAAAGCAACTTTCCGCTACTCCTAAATTTCTCACCCCAGCAATCACAGTTTCTAATTCGTCAATTCCCGCTTTCAGAATTTCCGCATTCTCTAAACTTGGGATCATGGCTTTTAGTTGACTGAGAACATCATCAACGGAACCATTTATTTTGGTAAAAGCTAAAACTCGCTCTACTTGAATTTCATCCAATCCTTCCGCAACTAAGGCTTGCTTCACTTTCGCTTCGCCAATTTTTTCGGCGGCATCCACAATCCGAATGCAGGGAGTAATTTTTTCCACCGCAATCTGAATTGCTTGGAAAAAACCAGTCAAAACTTTGCGGTTATTAATCCGAATTAAAAATTCACCAATCTGAATAGCTTGAAATATTTCGGCAATGATGGCGGGAATTTGGGCATCGTATAATAAGTTTAATTGACCGCGCCCCACCACATCAATATCGCACTGCCGAAATTGTCGAAATCTCCCATCTTTTGCCCGTTCGCCGCGAAAGACGACATCCATTTGATAGCGGGCAAAGGGAAAAGTCAACTCATTTAAGTGACGGGCAATATAGGCAGCTAAAGGAACTGTTTGATCGAATTTTAAGGCTCTTTCTTCCGAACCAGTTTCCCCAGCTTTATCTTTTTCCGCTTGGCGGTTGGGAGGTAAAATTGGTTGCAAACCATAAATAATATTATCCCCTTGATTGCCTTTGGCTTGCAAAACTTCTAAACGTTCGACGGCTGGAGTTTCAATGGGAGTAAAACCATAGCGCTCAAACACTTGGCGAATGGTATCCATTAAATAAAGTTCTAATCGCTTTTCACCAGGGAGAAATTCTGGGAAACCGCTAGGACAGGAAAAGTTAATTTTATCGGCTTTTGTCATTCTTCTTTATTTATCGGCACAAACTGCGATCGCATCTTGATCGATAGCGATGAACTATCTTCCCACGGCAAAGCAATTCTAGACTGGAGTGCGATCGCCCACCTAAAAAATCTCTGTCTGGCAATCAGAATACTCTAGTTTTGAGTCCCAAAACAGTCTCTTCAGGCTGTTTTTTCTAGAGCTTAGAACTCAGCAAATTGTTGCCAGAGTTATTTTTTCTTACCCCCAAACAATCCCCCAAATAATCCCCCACCGCCTTGTTTATCATCAGGTTTCCCTGGAGGAGTTTTGCCGGGAGGAGACTTAGCTGGTTGTCCGCCACTTTTGCTAGTATTAGCAGCAGTTTTTTGAGCGTGCTTATCCAGAATTTCTTTCCCTTTTAAGGCATTAGGTTCTTGAGGATTTAATTGCAAGGCTTTGGTGATGTGAATCTTTGCCATTGTCCCCTGATTTTGGCGCAAATAAGCTATTCCTAATAAACCGTGGCAGCGGCTATTATTTGGCTCCTGTTGCAGGGCATCTCGCAGTTCCAAAACTGCTTTGGCAATCACATTTTTCGCCATGTACTCTTCCGCACGGCGGCAATAGGCTTCTACCGCCACTGAAGCTTGGGGTTGTTCAGCTTTTTTCTCTTCTGCTGGGGGCGTACCTGGAGAACCAGATTTGATGACTGTACTACCAGAAGGCGCTCCAGGGGCTTTTTTGGCAACGTCACCGTCTTTCTTCATCAAGTAGACCATATTTAATTCACTGATCTGACCGATGAAATCTAACGCTCCTTCCAGGGATTCATATTGCTGGGCTGCCAACTTCTGCAAGGAAGTTTTATAAACATGGTCTAGATTGCCCCCTGCCTGAGATAGCTGTTTAGCTGCTTCGCTTTGAATCTGAACTTTACTAGGGTCACTAGCCAACCGCTTACCCATACGGCTGAGGACAAGTACATATTCGTTCCGGCCTTTATCTTTAAACAGTTGCTCGTAGGCCGGATTAACTAATTTTGAGAACATTTGACTAGCGCGCTGTTTGTCAGCAGCAGTCTCGGCTTTGCAGCGGTCTGGATGCAAAACTTGGGCAATTTTGAGATAGCGTTTGCGGATTTCGTCAGGTTTGGCATCAACTGGAATCCCCAAAATCGCATAGAAGTCAAAGAAATCAAACTTAAAGAGTCCTTTTTCAATCCGAAAAGACATAGTAGGCTGTCCCATGGTGGCGATTTTAATGATTTTCTATAGTCCGCTTGGCTGAATTCTGGCTTGGCCTAATCCCAGCTTACACAAAATTCCTCATCAATTGCATCCTTGTTTATACAGAACTATAGGTGGCGGGATTACTCCAAACACTAAGGGGTGGAACTTGTTGCAAGGCAGCGCTGAGACTGGCATGAATTAAACCGTTGGTTGCTAAGATTCTACCTGAATTAATGACAATGGGACTACCATCGTAGGCAGTAATTTTCCCTCCGGCTTCTTCTAGCAGGACAATACCAGCGGCAATATCCCAGGGGGAAAGTCCCCTTTCCCAATAACCATCTAGGCTACCACAAGCAACATGGGCTAAATCGAGGGAGGCCGCACCGCTGCGCCGCACGCCCTGAGTTAGATGAGTAAGGTAACAAAACTCAGCGTAGTTATTATCAGGGGTTTGGTGGCGATCGTAGGCAAAACCAGTCACTAAAAGGCTTTTGGCTAATTCTTTGGTTTGGGAAACGTGGATGGGACGGCGATCGCGCGTTGCCCCTAATCCTTTGGCAGCGCGAAATAGTTGGTTGCGAGCGGGGTCAAAAATCACGCCCACTTGGGGAATACCATCAATCAATAATCCGATGGATGTAGCTGAGGCGGGATATTGATGGGTGTAGTTGGTAGTACCATCTAGGGGGTCAATTGCCCAGAGGTAGTTGCTATTTAAATCCCCCAATTTACCAGATTCTTCTGCCAAGATTTGGTGGTGGGGAACGTGGCGGTGGAGGATTTTCAAGATGGCGGCTTCGGCAGCTTTGTCAGCAGCGGTAACTAAATCCCCTGGGCGGCCTTTTTCTTCTATGGTTTCGAGGTTGCCCCAAAAGTCTTGCAAAATTGCCCCGGCTGCTAAAGCGGCTTCGGTAGCGATATCAAGGAAAATTTCTAGTTCTTCTAAATTATTCATTATTGATTATGGCGTGATTTATTCCCAATTCCCAATTCCCAATTCCCAATTCCCAATTCCCAATTCCCAATTCCCTGTTCCCTGTTCCCTGTTCCCTGTTCCCTGTTCCCTGTTCCCTGTTCCCTGTTCCCTGTTCCCTATCTCCTATTCCCTATCTAACGATATTGTTGGCGAAATTCTGTCGGCGAGAGCCGCATAGGTTGATTGGGATTCCAAATTCCCAGTTCCATAATTCGAGCAAATTCTTGGGCATGGGCTAGTTTCTGGTCATATTTATTGTTGGGCAGACGAGGGACTGCGAGGGCATAACCGTCTTTGATCAGTTGCTCGTTGAGTAACTGTCGGTTGCGCCAAGCATAAACTAAGCGCCGCTCGGTTTTGGGGTCAGTTTTTTGCTCGTCAGACTCAATCAGGATAGATTGCTTGCCAATTAACTGTTCTAGCCGTGCTTTGGCTGCCATACCCCAAGGTTCTTGTTTGAGATCGGGAGCGTCAAGGCCAATTAAGCGCACTCGCTCCGAGGTTTCCTTGCCCACTTCGATAATATCTAAGGTTTGTCCGCTGACAACACGCTCAACTTTGGCGATCGCGCCTGTGGGCAGCACTGTTGATTGGCAACCGAAAAGCAGGCTACAAACTAAGGGTAGCAAACCAACTGTCCACCGGGCTAGATAATTTCTCATCCCGAAAGTTGCCTACCCTATTCTTCATCCAGGGGCAAGCCAAAGTTGACTTTACCCTTCGCAAAGTAGCGCCCAAACTGAAGTTCGTACACTTCGTCTTCGTTCTGGGTTTCCACTTCCAAGTCGGAGCAGGGATAGCTGACACAAAGTAAAGCATAGCCTTGTTGTCGCAGTTCCGGGGAAAGTCCCATAGCTTCTGGTTGGTAAACTTCGCCGCTAAGAATTTTCACGGCACAGGCAGTACAAGCGCCATTGCGACAGGAAAAGGGTAAATCAATCCCCTGCCGTTCGGCGCTCATCAGGATATATCGGTCTTCTGGCACTTGTACAGAGTAGTTAGTGCCAGTTTGACGGTGGTGGATGCGGATGGTGTAAGAAGAAGTCATAAAATTTAGTTTATCAGGACTTACGCACTTTAACGAGATTCTGTCATTCTGAACGGAGCGACAGCGAAGTGAAGAATCTCCGAGATCCTTCGCTACACTGCGTTTCGCTCAGGATGA
>CAKZHE010000166.1 GCA_936920195.1 uncultured cyanobacterium
GCCACGGCATAACCGCCTTTGAAATTCTCGACCATTTCACCTTTTCTGCCCTCACCTATCAGAAAAAGATTCCCCTATTAAACTTACCCCGTGACCCCATTTTGCCCTTGAAAGCTGCCATGTGTGAAGCAGTATTTAAGGACTTCTGGCGATACCGTCCCAACGTCGGTTGGTATCAATGGACAGGGAGCTACTGGAAACATAACGATTCCGGCAGCGGGGTAGAACTAGAAGGCGAACTAATTAAATTTATCAATGCAAATTCCTGGATTTATCAAGGCAGTTCCAATTTAACCTCCCTAGTGCGCCAACTAAAAGCCAAACTCCAAAAAGCTGATTGGGAATCTCCTTACAAACTAGCCTTTAGTAATGGCACTCTCAATTTAAAAACTGGGGAATTTATCCCAGCACATCACCGGGACGACTTTCTCACCAGTGCCTTACCATACGAGTTTGACCCTAATGCCCAATGTCCTAAATGGTTGCAATTTCTCAATGAAGCCTTGGGAGGTGATAACAGTGTTATCGGCCTATTGCAAGCATTCTTCAAATGGATTGTTACCCCCAAAACCCCGGCTCTCAAAATTGAGAAATGTCTAGACCTAATTGGACAACCCGGCACGGGCAAAGGTACAACTCTAGACATTCTTCATGCCTTCGCTGGCGGGACAGAAAATTGTGCAGTCATAGACAGCGATACCTTTAACAAGTCTGGGGAAAATCTCGCCAGTCTCCTAGATAAAAAGGTGTCCATTGATAGCGATGCCAGCGGATTTATCAGCAATATCGGCCTATTCTGCAAAGTGGTTTCCAACGAACCAGTGCGATCGCGCAAATTGTACAAGGACACGATGAATGTCCGACTAAATACCGTGATAGTCCGGGCTTACAACCGATTTCTAGATGTCCAGGGTGCAACTGAAGCCCTCAATCGCCGGATCATTGCCATTCCCTTTGATATCAAACCCGACCAGCCGGATATTGGACTGCGATCGCAACTATTAGAAGAACTGCCGGGGATATTTGCTTGGGCGTGGTCAATTTCTGAAGCAGAGATGAAGCGGCGCATTCTCTGGCCTGGGGACTCTCCGGCGATCGCCTCAGCATCTACCAGAAGGTTTGAAGCCAACAATCCAGAGTTTACTTTCCTGCGGGAAATTTTCCCCGATGGTAATGAAGCCGTTCAACCGCGAGGTTTGTATTCCACTTACAAAGATTGGTGCAAAGACGTGGGCATCTCCCCCAAGAAGGAGAGAAACTTCTACGACACCATTAGACCCTTTGGCTGCGAGCAGGGCAACAAGTCAGACGGCTATCGTCATTTTTCGATCCCACCCATGAAAGATTTTGACATCATGGCTCATATCGGGATGAGACAGCCAGAAAAAAACGCTTCGGCTAAAAAAGTTTTGCCCCTCGTTTCTCCCTATCTCCCTATGCCATGCCCTGAGCAGGTTTCAGCCCCTTCATTTCTCCCTGACGTTTCTCCCCCCATTTCTCCCTCAGATTCAGGGAGAAACCAGGGAGAAACAGATAAAACGTTTCTCCCTGACTCAAACCCAGTCCCAGTAAGGCATAGGGAGTTAGGGAGAAATGAAGAGCAAAAAGTTTTTACGGCGGTGAAAACTGAAAACGGGATGACGGGTTGGGAGAAACTTCAGCGTGAGCGCGGGGCAGTATTTTACTCTGATGTCCCCCGCGAGCCACAATTTCAAGTTGGGCAGATGGTTTGGTGGGAAGGGAAGGAATATCAGGTAAAACACGCTACCCATTTGCGGGTCAATATCGAACTTCCCGACGGGATTATCAAAAGTGTCCAGAATGAAGAGATTGCGATCAGGAATTGGCAAGTGGGCGATCGCTGTTTTGTGACTTCAGCATCTGAATCTGGTGAGGTTTTGGAATTGTGCAATGATTCTCTAACTTTCCGGGTGCGATTAGACAGTGGTGAGATTGCTGGATATTGGGCTAATGATTTAGTTCTTGACCCCGCAGCGCTATCGCCCAAAACTCCTGAACCGACTGTAGAGCAAGCAGTTGAGACGGCAGAACTACTAATACCACCAGAAACTTTAGAAGCTGCCCCGCTGACGGACAAGTTTAAAGTTGGCGATCGCGTCCGCTCCCATGACCAAATTGGGACGATCTTAGAAGTTAAGAATGGATCTTCGGTAATTGTCTACTGGGACGATAAAACTCAAACCAGATGCGATCAGCGTTTTCTCTCTGGGAAAACCGCTGAAGGTGGTGAACTACTCCCAGCACCAAGAGGAGTAGCCAATTATCTCAGCTTGAAAGCAGGCGATCGCGTCCGCATTTTGCGCCACGCCCAGCACAAGAAGTCCTGGTGGCAGAAAGGTGGCATGGTCGTGACCATCAAGGCCACTCGCATCAATCCCAAGACCAATGAACTAGAAGCTAATGCCGACATTGCCGGGGAAGGATTACCTTGCACCCTCTCCCTAGATGCTGTGGAGGTGGTCTGCATTGAAAGAAGCTAAGTTTCAGGCATCTGAAAATCTCTAGTAACGCCCAAATAATGCTTGTAAATCACTTCTGGAGTATTGCCCACCACCCGCGCCAAGTCCTTGATATTGGAACCAGACTGGCTCGCCAAAGTAATGAAGGTATGGCGCATATTGTACGGCTTACGATATTCCATCCCCATTTTGGCGAGTAACGGTTTCCATACCCGCTGTGAGAAATTACCTGTATTTATCCATCCCTTACTACTTGGCGATGGAAATACCAAATCATCAGGTTTAGCGTCTTGAGGATGAATAGATTCCAATAACTCTCGGACTCTATTACTAACATTAATGCGGCGACGTTTTTGGGTTTTCAATCCTTGCCTCAATTCAAGTCCATCATCGCCGTCAATAACTACTTGTTCAAAAAGCACGGTAGTTATTGACTCCTTTCTGTCTATATGCTTCCACTGCAAAGCAATCGCCTCATTTGGACGACAACCAGTGAAAAACATAAATTTAACGTAAGGTGCATAATTGCTGTGCAGCTTGTCTTTTGAGGCAAAACGCGAACAGTAAGTATTATTTTCAAAAGCTGTAATTATTGCGTCACGCTCCTCAGCCGTAAACGGCTTAATATCTTCAAAATCCTCATCAGCCTTACGTTCTGACCTTGGCTTCTTAATTGTTTTGAATAATTTAATAAAGGGATTGCTATCAATCAATTCCGAATCAACTGCCCAATTGCAACAAGCATTAATTTGAGTTTTGATTCGGAAAAGTGTCTCAGGACTCAATCCAGCTTCTTTCACCAAAAAATCTCTAATCTTAATAGCTTCATCAATAGACGTACTAGGCAATTTACTAATATGACTGGCTACCTGACGATAGCCATGCTTGACTGTATTGGGACTAACGATAGGCTTTTTAAACGCTACATACCGCTCCCATAACTCATCTAATTTAACCTCTGATTTAGGCTTAATAGATTCTATGACTGTTAGATGGCTCTGTAGCTTGTATTTCTTCAAGGTGAAATCAAATTCACCGTTACGGATATCCAAATTGGCTTGCAGCTTCTTGCCTTCAGCAATCAAACGATTCTCTGGTGTATCCGCCAAGCCCAAAGACAAGTATTGCCTGTTTCCCCCAAACATCTCCCTAGGGAATGACAAACGCAAGCGACCTTTGTCGCTGACAAAACTCACGGTTCCCTTACTCGCCTTACCACTAGGAGTTTTGCCAAACATCTTTTATCCTCGCCGCAGTGTTGGAACAACACCTCTATTATGGTGGTTTGGATAGAAAATGGATAGAAAATAGTGGATAGAAAATGGATAGAATGCTAGGATACTTTACAGGCAGGGGCTTTAAGAAAAATGATAGCAGACTCTTAATCTATTGGTTCAGGGTTCGAGTCCCTGGTTACCCATCCCCTAAATCAACACAAATCAACGTTTTAGCCTATAAGCCTAAGCTGAAACCTTTCTATTCAAAAAACAGGTAATACCCCTCTTTTGTCACTCTCAAGCGTAGTCAGTCAGTTGTCAAAAAACCATCAAGCAAAATAGTCCAGAAAGACTGAACCCATTACCAAGTGGGAATTCTATCCAAAAAGCAAATAAAATTAATCCTTTGAGGTCATTCAAGGGGTGAGAAAGGCTCAAAGGGTTGGTTTTGTTGAGTTTTTAGGAAGCCCGTGACGAGGATTGAACTCGTGACCTCACCCTTACCAAGGGTGTGCTCTACCACTGAGCTACACGGGCAAATTTAAGAATTGTGGTGGGCCGAGCTGGATTTGAACCAGCGTAGGCGATAGCCAGTGGATTTACAGTCCACCCCCATTAACCACTCGGGCATCGACCCATTTGAACCACGGATACTAATCTTAGCACAGGCAATTTGAAATTAGCAAGCATAATTTTGAAATTAATTTGACAGGGAAAGATAGCTGCTGCTATCTCCCTGATGAAAAGCGGTTAGCGAACGTTGTAGGCTACTTGCAATGCCCACCAGAGGAGAAAACTAATCGCACCCAAGACTAGCAGGGAGGAAATGGCGATCGCCATTGGGCTATCGGCTCCCTTAAACTTCATAATTCCGCGATTTAGGTCGGACATGGAACTTTACTCCTGTTTGCATATCAACCTCACGACCGCAAGGTTGCCAAATATTAGATTAGCGAGTGTTCGCCCGATCGTCCATATCGTCGATGCCGGGACAACGTAGGATTCCAGTATAGCTTCTTATACTCTAAAGGGCAGGGCTTTAAACCCATTATTTTGGGGAAGGTTAATTTAAGGGAACAGTGACAGTTGAAGGGAGGATGACATTGAAACTGGCGATCGCTGTATTAGTAATTTTGATCGCAATAATTATCGTTTTGGAGCTAGGATTGCGTTGGTTCTGGGGTTTTGGCAATCCCCTCACCTATCTTGCCGATGAGGAAATTGGCTATTTACTTGCCCCAAATCAACGGACACGGAGGTTTAAGAATCGGATTGCGATTAATCAATATTCCATGCGGAGTCCAGAGATTAACCTGGTTTGTCCCGATAATACGCTCAGAATACTGCTACTAGGGGATTCCATTGCCAATGGTGGCTGGTGGACAGATCAAAGCCAAACCATTTCGGTGTTAATGGAAAGGGAGTTGTTACCAAAAATGCCGGGTAACTATTCTGGGGTTGAAGTTCTCAATGCCGCCGCTAATTCCTGGGGACCTCGGAATCAATTAGCTTATGTGCAACGATTTGGTACTTTTCAAGCTCAAGCCATCGTACTGCTGATTAACACTGACGATCTGTTTGCCACGGCTCCGACTTCGATTCAGATAGGGCGCGATCGCCATTATCCCACCCACAAACCCCTTTTAGCCCTGGTGGAGGCTTGGCAGCGCTATGTCCTACCCTATCAACCTTTACCAGAGATGGCAGCAGTTTATGCCGAAACAGGCGATCGCGTGGGTTTAAATCTGGCGGCGATTGACCAAATTCGGACTATCTCAGTAAATGTCGGCAGTCGATTTTTGCTTGCCATTACCCCTTTACGGCGGGAAGTAGAGGCAGGTTGCCGCGACTATGAATTAACAGCCAGAAAGCGACTAGCTGATTTTGTCCTAGTCGCCCAAATTTTGTATGTAGATTTTTTGCCAATTTTCCAATCTGCCCAAAAACCTGCCAACCTATATCAAGATGGCATTCATCTGAATGGATTGGGAAATCAAATCGTTAGTGAAGCGATCGCGCAACTCCTTCAGAAAAACTAGGGGTGAGGGATATTCACCCCTGCAACCTTTAAAATGAGGCTGCCACCACAGGAGTATGAATAGCCCGACGTTCCAATTCTGGGGATTGCCAAACTTGACCATCCAGAGCCATTTGCTCAATGGAACTGGCTAAACGCAAAGCTTTCAGCGCTTGTTCGCCACCTACAGAAGGTTGCTTGCCACCGCGCACGCAGTTAACAAAGTGTTCCAACTCGGCGTGTAGGGGTTCAATATTGCTGGTGTAAACCTTTTCAATCAAACCATCTTGCCGATACAGAACTTGACCGTAGTCAGTCATATAGTTAGCTGTAGTCTGACGATGGATCAAAATTTCATTATTCAGGAAATCAGCTTCGGTGAGAGAATTTTTACAGTGGGCGGCAATCCGGCGGATTTTGCGGTGAGTCACCTTACTGGCTGTCAAGGTGGCTACAATCCCGTTGGCAAAACCCAGAGTTGCGGTGACGTAATCTAAATATCCCGAATCCGAGGCGCGACTGCCACTAGCAGTTAGCTTAACCACTGGAGAACCAGCTAATTCTAGCAACAGGTCAATATCATGGATCATCAAATCTAAAACTACTGACACATCATTGGCACGGTGAGAATAGGGACTCATCCGATGAGCCTCTAGCGCCAACAGTTCTTCAGTTTTTAAGACTTTGCTTAGTTCTTGGAAGGCTGGGTTAAACCGTTCAATGTGACCCACTTGCAGAATACATTGGGACTCTGCTGCCGCATTCACCAGGGATTCTGCTTCGGCAATACTGGCGGCAATGGGTTTTTCAATGAGTACGTGAACGCCAGCTTGTAGGCAAGTCATGCCAACTTCGTGATGTAAGCGGGTGGGGACAGCAATACAGACGGCATCAACGTAGGGGAAGAGGTCTTGATAATCCTCAAAAAAGCGGACGCGATACTTACTGGCAGTATCTAGTCCCCGTTCCACGTTAACGTCTGATACGCCCACAAGTTCGACATCTTTCAGAAGGCTCAGGACGCGAGTGTGATGCTGTCCCATGTTGCCAACACCAATTACGCCGATGCGGATTGGCTGGGGTTGATTTCGCTGCAAATTGGCCTCTGAATGTCTTGCTGTGTTGCTCTCTTTCACTCTGATTATTCTCCTCCACCACTCACAATCGATCTTGATGGGCAAATGTTACCGCCTAGAACCATCCAGATAGTACCACAGCCACCCAAGATGTAAAGAATTTCAAATTTTTGTCCCACTTAATTAAAAGTGATTTTTCCTCATTGTGAGTGGACGGGTGTACCAAAAATAGATAGGTGTGTCACTTTCTCCGGTGTCCATTACTCTAGAGATGAGAGAGAGACAATTGGCAACAGACGGAATTAAGGGACTTGGGAGGCGCTGGACAGGTGAAAGCAGTGGTGTTGTTGTCGGGAGGATTGGATTCTTCGACGGTTCTGTATCAGGCGCTGGCAGAAGGTGATGAGTGTTATGCGATCGCCTTTGATTATCAGCAGCGCCACCGCCGGGAATTGCAGTCGGCACAGGCGATCGCCTATTCTGGGGGAGCTAAGGCTTATAAGGTGGTCAATTTTGACTTGGGTTTATGGGGGGGGTCGGCGCTGACAGATCCGGCGATCGCGTTGCCGGCGGGTCGTTCTTTAGCAGAGATGGATAAAAATATCCCCATAACTTATGTCCCGGCTCGGAATACGATTTTTCTCAGCTTTGCTCTAGCCTATGCGGAAGCGATCGGGGCGCAACGGGTTTATATTGGGGTCAATGCCTTAGATTATTCTGGCTATCCCGATTGTCGTCCTGACTATATCCAAGCGATGCAAGCAGTATTTCGCTTGGGAACAAAACAAGGTCGAGAAGGACAAGCGATCGCTATTGTTGCCCCACTATTAGAATTGAAAAAAACTCAGATTATCCAGTTAGGCGATCGCTTGGGCGTACCTTGGGAAAAAACCTGGTCTTGTTATGCTGGGGGTGAGGCTGCCTGTGGGGTTTGCGATTCCTGTCAGTTGCGATTAGCGGCTTTTGCAGAATTGGGATTAACCGATCCTTTGCCTTATGTTACTATCCCGTAGGGGCAATCCCCCCGTGGTTGCCCCGATATCTAGGAGTAGGCACGGGGCGCTACCTAGGCTGTTGACTTTGTGAGTTTTTCGGCAATTTCATTCATGCAATAACCGTGCCAGATCCCCCCTAGCCTTCAAAAGGGGGGAACCGGAGATTTGCTCAAAGTCCCCCTTTTTAAGGGGAGCCAGCGCGGTCTTGGGGGTTTCCCCCATGAGCGACTGGCGTGGATTTAGGGGGATCTAAACTTAGAACGGTAGTAATAAAAGCCAATTGACAGATCAAAAACTGCATGAACAAAAAGCCTCTGAAAAGGTACAAAGTCAACAGCCTAGGCGCTACCCCTGCTAGAATTTACTATAAACCAACTTCTGTTAATATTTGATTCCAAACCTCTCCAATCGTGTAAGACTTTTGATTCAACGTGATTTTCTCATTTGGAATATCTTGCTGCTTCCGAGCAATCAGATCTACAAACTCATGCCAAATCTTATTCTGAAAATAAATTTCAATTCTTTGAGTTTCTGATGCTTCAGCCAGTTGTGCTTTTAATTCTTTAGACACTGGAACTTTCTCTATCCACCCCTCAACATTTTGATTGCGAGCGGGTTGTTTTACATCGCAAACAATTGTAAAAAACCAGTGATATAATCCATCATTTAATGGTACGTTGTCGAGAGTGAAAGAAAGAAATCCTGGCATACCATAAAGACGAACAGGTATAGGCTCTTTGATAGCATAGGCATCGTTTTTGTAGAGGAGCATAAATTCTGCTTTTTTCCCGCTTGTTTCTGGCTCAGAAACATAAAACCAAAAGGTAGGATGTTCGCTAGCTGTAAGGCTTGGCTCAATTTCAATCCAAGTTGAATTTTCCTTAGCTTCTCCCTTTAATTTCTGAGTAATTGGCCTTAAAGGAGTCAGCGGTAAGCTATCTTGAATATTAGCACTCTTAGAATTAGATGTGCATATTCCTCTTCCTGCACCTGGTCTCTGTCGAGATGGACGTTTTAAACCACTTGATCCTCCAACAAAAGAATCCCCTATATCCGAAGTCGTTTGAGATATCAAAATATTTTTTGAGTTAGAAATTAATGGTATAGGCACACGGTTTAAGTTAGAAGTCATTGCACTAGCAACCTGTGTGATTGCTGGTATTGGCAACCAGTTAATAAAACTGATAATTAATAATAAAACAATTAAAATTATTTTCATGTTAGGTTCAGTAGGTAAAACTATTCATTGGTTGCAGAACTAAAAAGATGGACTTTTCCTTTAAGCAAGGGAAAGACTTTGGTTAACACCTGCTTAAATACTTCTAGACTGGGAATAGCAAAGCCAAAAGCCATCAATGATGGTACTAGAGGCAGCCAAATACCCGAATATAATACTACCAGAAAGGATACACCAAAAATAACCCCAGGTATACTAGCAATTATTACCGATCTTGCTAGAGGGTGTTTAAAATAAATAAACAGCACTACCCCAACTAAAGAATAAACTAAAATATATATCACATCTGCCCAACCAGGCAAAGCTACTAACATTGGCCTTTTATCCTCAACCGCACTGAGTATTTGGCTAACCATATGTGCGTGAATAAAGACTCCTGACATCTGTCTGTAAGGTTCTGAACTACTATAGGGAGTTAAATGCAAATCTCCTTTACTTTGAGCAACATAACCAATCAGAACAACTCGGCTTTGAATTAATTGGGGTAATTTTGATTTAATAGGTTCTTGTAATAGGTCTGTAACGTTGACTTGATCAAAAGGGAGGTCTGGTTGTTTAGAGTTTCTATAATTAACTAAAATTTGAGAA
This sequence comes from uncultured cyanobacterium, assembly GCA_936920195.1. Lineage (GTDB taxonomy): Bacteria > Cyanobacteriota > Cyanobacteriia > Cyanobacteriales > FACHB-T130 > CAKZHE01. Next base: position 9,611 of record CAKZHE010000166.1, read on the forward strand.
CCCAGATAGTCATCTTTATCAATAATTTGGTAACCACCTGTATGAATTTCTAAGGGATTGATTGTCAAATTACCAATATTAAAAGATCTATCTTCTAATTTTTCCGGTGTTGAAATCATTTTTGTTGATAGGTATTTGCGGACTAATTGCCAACTCAAAGAGAGATCTGTTGGACAATCCTTAGATTGATCTTGTCGTAAAATTTGACGGCGCACGATGTTGTCGCGATCGTAAGTGAAATTTGTAAAACCTAAATTTTTTGGTGAAATTCCAGGGGGAGAGGGATAACTAGGGTTATGAGGATTATTAATTTCAGGAATATTACAACTGGCTAAAATATTATTTTTTTTCAAAATTTCTAATAACTTTTCGTGTTCTAACTTCCCAGCAGCGCCTTCGCGGATGGGGATATCCCGAAAAATATCTAACCCAATCACTTTAGGTTGGTACTTTTGCAGCTTTTCAATTACCTCTCCTACAGTTTTATCACTAATACTAATTCCTCCATCTTTAGCTAAGTCTTCTTCAGTGATTCCGACTACCAAGATTCGCGGATCTATTGGTTCTGGAGGACGTAACTGCATTAGCTTATCTAAAGCAGGCAATTCCATCCATTGTAACGATCCAGTAAATCTTACCCCAACAACGATCGCCGTCATTGCCGCACTGGTGAATAGTGCGGTTGCCCATTCTGGAATGATTGGTGGTAGAATTACACCGAATCTTTCTAGTTGTTCCTGAACCCAGCGATCATCAAAAACTCGCTCATAAATGGAATTGCTAACTTTTAATCTGCCCTTTTCCTTGCTAACTAACCCTGAAAGTCGTAACTTTAAATGCACATTGTTACTATCATCAGCATTAATTGTTTTACCCTGTAAAATTTGATAATAGGTTTGCAACAGAGGAATAACTGGCTCTTCACTTCTGAGTAGGCGATCGCGTATTGTCCTTAAATGTTCTGGTTCATCCTTCGATTCCCAATCTTTAATTACTTCTGATTCAACTAACTTTTTAATATCTTTAGCTTCTTTCCCACTTAAAATATGAGCATTTGAACTCCGAATTAGTTTGCAGACTTTTTGAGTCAAAAATGGTTGTCCACCTGTCCATTTAATAATTTCTTTCAGAACAACATCTCGTCGTTCAGCATTGTCTCTTAATCCTTCAGCTAATCCTGATGCTTCCTTTGGCTGAAAGCCTTTTAACTCAATCGCTTTCCCAATATTGAAAAATACTCGCGTATCATTTTTAACTAAATCAGAGGGCGTGGCAACTCCAAAAAAGGCAAAAGTCAATCGATTGTATTCCGGATTATCTGCTCGCTTGTTATAGCAAGATTTGATCAGCGCAAAGAAATCTGCAATCGGAAAGTCTTTAATTCTGAGCAAACTATCAATTTCATCTAAGAAAATGACAATTTTTTTCTCAGGCGATATTTCTTTTAACAGAAAGTCTTCAATAAACCGCTCCAGTCGCTGAACTGGCGATAGAGTTTTTCGTTCCTCATTTTCCCAATAGCCCTTAAAATCTATTTTTCCTAATAAATTAAAACCCCTAATTAACTCCGATACGATTCCTCCATACCATTGCTCTGCCGTGACTTGACTGCCAATGATGGTTAAATCTATCGAGCAACAAGCAAAACTTTTATTTTCGTCCTCGCGCAGTTTCTTCATTGTCCGCACCCGCAGGCTAGACTTGCCCATTTGCCGCGAGTTCAGAACATAACAGAAGTGGCATTTTTTTAAGTTTTCATATAATTCTGTATCGGCATCACGTTCTACATAGGGATAATCTAGTCCTAAACTCCCGCCAACCTTGTAATATTCATCATGTCCATTTCTATGCTGTGCGACGCTCATTAGCTTGTTGATTGAGGATAACTAAAACAAACAAATTAGTTTTGAGATGCTTCTATTCTGTTCAAGGTTTTTTGAAAATATTGACGATACAGATCGCAGCTTATTTCAATATCATTTCCTTGCATTTTCACTAATCCTTTGCTGTTGAGTTTATAGGCGGGAATTAATTGCTGATTATCGACTTGAATCTTTTCCTTGGCAAATACTACTTTTTTAAACAGGTCATTTAGGGTAGCATCTGATTGTACATAATGCAGGTATTCGTCCAAATGGTTAATATAAATTCCTTCTTTGCTAACTGCTGTTTGGAGAATTTCACCTAAAGTGAAATCCCCGCGCTGAATATGATATAAAGCTAGTTGAATTAAAAATGGATGTCCTCCTACCATTGCCATTAGTTGTTCGGCATGATTGATCGAACATTTCGGTATTTGATACCGTTGCGCTAACTCCCATGCCTGCTCCCTGTTTAGTTCTTGTAGCTCTATCGGCAACCCCACGTTAAAAGGTGAGACATTGATGCTTAAAGGAATATAAGGGCTAGTGGAATAGGTTAAAACTAACCGCAGTTGTCCCCAAATTTCAATGTTATTAGATTCTTCATGCCAGGTTCGCAGTAACGGGAAAAAATTCTGAGCAATTTCGCTATATCGGAAAAGTTTATCTACTCCATCCAAAGCCAAAACCAAAGGAGTTTCTAAACTTAAAATATGTAGTTGAAAATATTTTGTACAATTGATCATGCTACCAGTATTTTTGTCGTCCCAAAAATTATCTACTTGAGACTCTGGTTTTAGCTCCGCAGCAACTCTATTACAGAGCCATTTTAAAAAAATATCTAAACTAGTTAGAAACTGATCTTCTAACCTGGTCAAATTTAACCGGACAGTTTTAAATTCTTTTTGGCTAGCATGATGCAAAATTCTATCCATCAAAGAGGTTTTGCCAAACTGTTTTGGGGCTTTTATTCTGATTAGAGCGCTGCTTTGGAGAATTCTTTGATAACAAAGAGATTCTCTAGGTGGTCGCTCAATGTATAAGGTAGAATTTACATCTAGGGGACGATCGGGATATATAAAATCAATCTGTTGATTCGCCGTTATTGGAGTTGGAGTTATAGATGGCTGTTGAGGTTGTGTCTCTATTTGCAGTTTCTCTTTTTTAAGCTTGAACACATCTAAAAAAAATGAACCTACGGCAGCGGTGGCAGATACTATTGTGAAAATAAGACCTAATATCGCTTCCATTGCTATACCTCAGAAAAAGGGAATAATCGATCAAATTCAAAGAGTATGGCGATCGCTCTCCAGAAAAAAAAGAACCGCCAGTGATTTGCCATTGTTATAGCATACGATCTTCTCTTCCCGTTTCTTTAGCACATTTCATCTGGTTTAAGCAGAAATCGGGATAATTATTAGTAGCTACTTAAATACAATACTAGAATATCGCATTTGGGTTGGTCAGAAAGCGATCGCGATCGCCATCCCCAACCGATCTGGTCTGCCAAACCTATTAGCATTGCTAATGATAAATTGGCAATTTGATTAAAAAATATATGACCCTTCCGTTTTTGTCAACCAGGGCGATCGCCTTACTTTTCCAGTCCTCACCTTGGAATCGCCAACTGCCAACTTCATTAGTTGAATGATGAGCGATCGCTATCATTGCCAGTAAAATGTTGTATGATCGCATTTACCTTGACAATCTCCACAAATTTTTCCTGCATCCCCGTGATTTCACGGTTGCCATCAAATTCTCTCCCCACAAGAATTTTCATCCCTTCTTCATAATAACTTTAAAATCTGGGCATAAAACCCCGGATTTATTTTATCATCACTTTACGAAAAGTCCCTATTATTTTAGTATATACCCTAGGGGCAAGACCCCCACAATGGCCTAATGTTTGTATTATCTACAAAAGCTCGGTTTAAAAATCCGGAGCATTTGGGTAATTATCGGCTCTTAACAATTCTGGGTGAACAATCATGAGCCTATTCAACTTCCTATCTAACTCATTCAACCGCTTTTTTGTAAAAAATTTTACTAAAACAGCTAACCAGTCTTCAGATCTCCCACCACTGAAGGCATTTATTCTAGAGCCAATCCTCACCCCCAGCGGCATCTTCGAGAGCGGCACCTTCACCGTAGACCATACCGGGCTGGTCAGCATCGACTATCTATTTGACGGCGGCGCATACCAAGGCGAATTAGCCATCTTCAGTCTCAGCGGTATGGAAGGCTTGACCCCAGGCTCCCATGCGTTCATCCAAGAAGCTGCCCATCGCGCCCTTAGCGACTCCATCCTAGGCCATATTGTCATTGCCGATTCTGGTGACGGGGCGCGGTTTGACGTTAGCAGTGGGGAAAACTGGAATGTCGGAGAATATCTTGGCATCAAAAGCTTTGCCATGAACCCAGACAGTGAGTTTGGGATCATGCTAGTTCCCAATGGTCACGTCCAGCAAGTATTTGATAACCCTGCCCTAGAAGGAGATCTTCGCCCTCTCTTTTCAATGGTGACAGCGAACCCGATTGATGGCTTCCATGTCGGACAGATTGCCGATGTCACTGGCAACGGCAGCACCTTTGTCATGGAAGATTTGCGGATGGATTTGGGAACAGACCGGGATTATAACGATATGATCTTTCAGGTACGGGGAGCGATTGGGAAAGCTGCCCTAATGCAAGATGAGATCCAACCCTCCGGCCCAGACTGGCGGCTGACCGATATGGGTCAAGCATTGCTAGATTACATCCAACCCTATGAACAGTCCCTTCTCCAACCCACCTCTCCCCTAGTTTCCCCCGAACCGCCTGATAGCCACCAACCCTTAGTGGGAATTATCGATAGCTATGGCTTTAGCAACAACAATCCCGATCTGAATTATCAGAACATTATCACAGGCAAGGATCTTGTTGATGACGATCTCAATCCTTATGTTTCCCTAGATTACCCTGACCCTGGAACCCATCTAGCCGGGATCGTTCAAGCCACTCAAAACAACCAAATTGGCATTAATGGCATCAACGACAATGCCCCGATGTGGTTGGGCAGAGCGAACAATGATAATTGGGCAGACTCCCTAACTGAGTTTGTCAACGTCACCAAAGATTCCCACCAAACTGCGGTTATTCAGCTAAATTTAGACCTCACCCAGATCAATATTGATGGCTCTGTCACTACCCGCTACGACCTCACCCCCGTCGAACTCCACGCCCTAGACTATGCCCGTCAAAATCATGTCATTGTTGTCGTCCCCGCAGGTGACGATGGCAGCATTATTTCTGGTTTAGGACAAGCATCCCAGCAATTTAACAATATTGTGACAGTGGGTTCTGCTCACCGGATTACCGATGACCCCAGTGTTCCCATTGCCCAAGCCTACGCCAGAGCCGATTACTCTAACTACGGTGCATCTCTAGATATCGTTGCCGATGGTGGAACCATTGCCGATCCTATCACTTCCACTGTGGGCAATAGTACCGGAACAATGGCGGGAACCGCCGTAGCTGCTGCTCAAGTTGTGGGAGCGCTCTCTTTGTTGTGGGCAAACAACCCCAATTTAGACTATCGCCAAGTCATTGAAATTCTTAAAAACACTGCCACGGATCTAAATACTCCTGGATGGGACAATCAAACCGGGGTAGGTTTGCTGAATCCCAAAGCCGCTGTGGGATTTGCCCCCATTACCCCCATTGAGTGGTATGTAGATCCTCCCATCAATACGCCTACACCACCTCCGGGTTATCGGGTTTATATTGTCCAACCAGAAGATAGCCTGATTGGGATTGGGAAAAATGAATTGCATTCGGATGATGGCTGGAAAGAAATTATCAAAACTGATGGCAGCAAGTTCTCTAACAAAACTGATGATTTAACCGTTGGCGATGTTATCTATTTGCCTATAAAAGATGAAGTTACACCCCCAGTTATTCCTGTTTTTGACCCGCCTTCTCCGATTCCCAATAAACCACCGCAATTAGAATTGCATGGTTCTCAGTCTTTTTACATAGCAGGAGAGCCAGTGCGGTTAGTCGGCAGCGGCCTAGCTTACGATTTCAACGGCGCGCCAGATGTATCCAAGGTGGAATTGTGGCTGCAATTGCCAGATGGGACAAAACAAAATCTAACGAATTTTACTGGGGCAAACTTAAAAATTGACGCTGATGGCTTCATTTCCTTTGATTACGACCTGCCAGCAACCAACCTTGGTAAAGGAGTTTATCAATTAAATGCGATCGCTTACGATCAAGCAGGTCTAACCAGTAATCTCATCTCAGATAGTTTCGCCGTTATTCCCCCTTCTAAATATAATCCAGGCAATTCCTCTGGTTCTAATGCCGTTACCTATGCCATCGAACGGGCAACTGACCTTACCAATTATACTACCAACCAGATTGCCGATACTCATTTGTGGACAGTCAGCTTGCCCAACCTCACCCCCGAAGAGATTAAAGCTCTGGCTGAAAGTGTTGGGGCAACTTATTTAGAAGATAAATCGTCCCCAATTCCCGACACTGCCGTTTGGGAATTTCCCTCAAATTTAACTCCAGCTGAAATTGCAGTGATTTTAGAAAAAATCCCTGAATTGGAGTTTTTCTATCCCATAATTACTTACAGGCTAGAGTTTCCCCAATTAATTATGAACTCTCCCCTGTTTCCCGACCAGTGGAACTTACACAACACTGGACAAACTGGAGGTACGCCGGGAGTAGATGCCAATGTCCTGCCAGTATGGGCAGATTACGGAATTACTGGTCGGGGAGTCACCATCGGGATAGTTGATGATGGAGTCCAATATATCCACCCCAATCTGATTTCTAACTACCTACCTGGCCTCAGCCATGACTTTACTCAGGATTGGCAGTTGTACCCAGAAAATCCTGGCAATGTTAATCCTGACGATTGGGCAGTATTATACCCCCAATCCCCGCCACCATATAGTGTAGGTGTAAAGACATTAGCGATTACTCCCCCACCCAATCTTTTTCTCAAAAGAGCAGCGGGAGTTACTGATAACAAACCACTGGTCATTAGCTCCTCACGAGCGATCTTTCTCAGAAGAGCATTACCCCCTAAACGTGGAGGTCAACCAAACACCATTGTCCCCAAAGTCTCTCGTACGATCAAAAGAGCAGATGATAGTCAGTTGGATAGCGATGATATTTTCTTTTATGCTCCGTCCATGCACGGCAGTGCGGCGGCGGGAGTGGCAGTGGCTAGTAATAATGGGGGAGTAGTCGGAGTTGCTCCTAATGCTAGTTTTGCCAATTTGAAGCTGATTCAGGACAGTGTGGTTGATAACCAGATTGCTGATTCCTTTAGCTACGAATCGAACAACATTGATATTTACAACAATAGTTGGAAGCCCGAATTTCCCTTTGCCATCTTGCCATCGGCTTTATTGGAGCTAGAAACTGGAGCTACTTCAGGGCGAGGGGGATTAGGCAACATTTATGTATTTGCCTCTGGTAATGATGCTTTGGATGGCGATAATATCAACTACAATGGCTTGGCAAATTCGCGCCATGCGATCGCCGTTGCTGCCATCGATGATAAAGGCAAGAGTGCTTGGTACAGTACCCCTGGAGCCGCCATCTTAGTTGCGGCCTACTCCAGTTCCAATGACCCCGACGGTAGAAGCGTGGGCATCACCACTACCGATCTTATCGGCAACAACGGATTCGATCCTTCCAATTATACCCATGACTTTGGCGGCACTTCCGCTGCTGCCCCCTTAGTTTCGGGCGTAATTGCCCTGATGCTGGAAGCCAATCCCAACCTCAGTCAGCGAGATGTCCAACATATCCTGATTGAAGCGGCTCGCCACAATGACCCCAGTGACCCGGAATGGTTTACTAATGCTGCTGGCTACGATGTTAACTACAAATATGGTTTTGGAGCCGTTGATGCCAAAGCTGCCGTGGCAGCAGCGCTGAATTGGAAGCCTATCAGCGACGAAGTTGACCTCGCTGAGGATTATCCAAATGAATTCCCAGAAATCTTTGTTAATGCCTCAATTCCCGACTACGATCCCGCTTTAGTTACTGACCCAGACCACCCGGAAAACGCTCCCAACAACCCCTCAGCAATTTCTTCTACCATCACCGTCACCAAAGATATTACCGTTGAATGGGCAGAGGTAATGTTTGATGCCACTCACACCAGTCGCGGCGATCTCAAAGTTACTCTCACTTCCCCCGATGGCACAGAATCTATTCTTGCCGAACCCCGCTACGATGCGGAAGATGACTATAGCACTTGGGTGTTTACTACCAATCGCAACTGGGGCGAATCTTCCTTGGGAGATTGGACGTTACGGGTTTCTGATGAAATAGATGGCGAAGTTGGTACTTTCAATTCTTGGAAGCTCAACCTTTATGGCACTGCTAAACCCAGCGTTACTATTACTGCGGATGATAGCAGTGGCAATGAAAATGGTAATACCGCGCAATTTGTAGTTACCCGTTCTGGCGGTGACTTGAACAAACCCCTGACTGTCAACTACTCAGTGGCAGGCAATGCCATTAATGGTAGCGATTACAGCACCCTTCCCGGCACAATTACCATTCCCGCTGGAGCCACTTCGGTGACTATTCCAGTCATTCCTAAATCTGATGGGGAAGTAGAAGGGGATGAAACAGTTCAAATCAATCTGATTGATGCAGCGGGTTACAATTTAGATCCGGTTACTACTGCTACTGCCACTATTACTGATAACACGCTGGTTTCTGAATACGGACCCTTTGTTTATACCAATCCTGCCAACGGACACCGCTACCTTCTCAGTCAAGCTGATACTTGGTTAGGAGCGCAAGCCCAAGCTCAGGCATTGGGCGGTAACTTAGTTGCTATTAATGATGCGGCTGAACAAACTTGGTTACTCAATACCTTTGGCACCTCATATCCTTATTGGATTGGGTTGACTGATAGCCCGATTTATGGAGCAACTGAAGGTAGTTTCAAATGGGTGGATGGAGAGCCAGTTACTTATACTAATTGGAGTCTTGGAACACCTAATAATGCTCCCGTTAACCCAGATGGCGAAAACTTTGCCCACATGAATTTCACTTATGATGGAATTAATCATGGAGACGGCAAATGGAATGATTTACCATCTGATAAGGTTACGATCAATGGAGTTACCCAGGATATCTCTAGAGCGGGTATTATTGAAATTAACCCCGCGACTTTGGCGAAACCAATAGTTTTAATTCAAACTAGCGATGCGAAAGCTGGAGAAGAGGGAAATGCGGGACAACTGATTGTCACCAGAATCGGCGATACTACCAATCCGCTAACCGTTAATTATTCTGTGGCGGGAGATGCCATTAATGGAGTTGATTACCAAGCCCTAAATGGCACGATTACTATCCCAGCCGGAGCTTCCTTGGTAACAATTCCCATTGTACCAATTGGTGATTATCAATCAGAGAATGCTGAAAAGGTCGTAGTTAATTTAACTGCCAATAGTAGCTATCAAGTCAGCGCTCAAGGTACAGGAACCGTAGAAATTAGCGATCGCAACTTCATCAATCAAATCAGCAACGAAGTCATTGGGCGCGATGTTACCAATTTAGCCTACTGGAAAAACCTCTTCAATAATGGCAAAAGTCTCAGCGATATTCGCCGGGAAATCATGGAAGCGGCTCAAGATGGTCAAGGCAACTATGAATTTGCTACCAAAGTGCAGCAAATTTATCAAAATGCCCTCGGACGAGCCGCGACTACAACTGAACTTGCCAACTGGCGCACTTATTTGGAAAATGGTGGAACCCTAGCCCAAATCCGTCAAAGCCTGGGCAATTCCAGCGCCAGCAATGCTGTTTACACCAACCCCATCACAGGCAACCAGTATTTCTTAACTGCATCAGATACCTGGTTAGGTGCAGAAGAACAAGCGAAAGCCGCTGGCGGCAACTTGGTAGTAATTAATGATGCCACCGAACAGCAATGGTTAAATAGTACCTTTGGTGGAGTCCGGTGGATTGGCTTGACAGATAGCCCTATTTATGGAGCAACTGAAGGTAACTTCCAATGGGTTAACGGACAGCCAGTAACCTATCAGAATTGGTGGGGCAAAGGTAATTCCCTCTTCACTCCAGAAGGTGAAGACTTCGTAGAAATGGGCTGGGAAACAGATGCTAAGTGGAATGATATGCCAAGTCAGCAAGATTGGCCTAGAACTGGCATTGTTGAAATTGCCTCGCCACCCACAGCCCAAAATCTGACTATGGCTCAGATTTATACCGAAGATACTCCCCTTAACTTAACCAATATTGTCGTCACTTCTCCCGATGGACAAGCAACTGTCACCCTCACCGTACCTGTGGGAGCCGGAACATTAACTACCGGAACTTCTGGCAGCGTCACCTCTACTTATGATGCCGCCACTGGCAAATGGACTGCCAGCGGTTATGTAGCTGATGTCAACGCTTTATTGGCAGGATTGCAATTCATTCCCGCCGCCAACTATAACAGCACCTTCAACATCACCACCGAAGTTGCGACTAGCGCTGCTGCTCCCCTGACAGGCTATCTGCACATGGTAGGAATTCCCGTCAATGATGCACCTACCTTAAGTTCAGTTTCCATGCTGACAGGGGCAAAAGATAATACCCCCTTCACCATCACCTACGACACCTTAGCCGCCGCCGCCAATGAAGCTGATATCGACAACAGTACCATTGCCTTCCAAATTGATAGCTTGCTGACAGGTACTTTAACTAAGAATGGCGTAGCAATAGTTCCTGGCGTTACCACAATTGCCCCAGGGGAATCTCTAGTTTGGACTCCTGCCATTGCGGGTGAAAATCTGGCCTTTACTATCCGCGCCAATGATTTCCAAACAGTTTCTTCCACATCAATTCCAGTCAAGATTGATGTCATTCCCACTGTGACTATTACCGCCAGCGATGCTGATGCAACAGAAGGTGCTGACAGCGGCGCATTTACGATTACCCGCACTGGTAAAACCGATAAACCGCTCACAGTCAACTATTCTGTAGCCAATGAGTCCTATCGACCAGCGATTAATGGCAGCGATTACAACAATCTCTCTGGTACAATTACCATTCCCGCCGGACAATCTTCCGTCACTATTCCCCTGACTCCCATTGATGACAATGCAGCGGAATGGGAAGAACCAGTTTATATGAACTTAAGTGCTGATAGCGGCTATTTGTTGGGAGCCAGCACCGGAGCGCAAGTAACAATTTGGGATAATGAAACTCCAGAAATCTACATTGGGGCTTACAATCCTTCCTATGTCTTTGGTTGGGATGGCTATACTTCCGAATCTAGCAATACCACCAGTTTGTTAGTCCGTCGTTTAGGTAGCCTTGCCAACGATGTGACGGTGAATTATTCCCTGACAGGCACGGCAACAAATGGCCTAGATTATAGTACCTTGCCTGGGAGCATTCTGCTGGCAGCGGGTCTGCATGACACTTACATTCCCTTCACGCCAATTAATGACAACTTCGGAGAGTCCGATGAAACGGCAATTCTGACTTTATTAACAGGGGCAAATAATACGGTGGGTGGTGCAGTTACCAATCCCACCGTTGGGAATTCCCTTATGCCCACCTTGGGTAATGCCACAATGACAATTGGGGATAATGACAGCAAACTGACAGCTAACATTGTCGCCACAGATGCTATAGGTTCAGAATATGGCGATCGCGCTGAGTTTACCATTTCCTTAACCGATGCCAACGGCAATCCCGCCACGGCAACTGTCCCCCTCACCCTGAAATACTATATCTGGGGGGCAGACAATGGTGGCGATTATACCAACCTGCCCGGAACCATTACCATTCCCGTAGGATCTAGTTCTGCCAAGTTAGTTGTCAATCCAATTAACGATGAGTTGGTAGAAGGTAGTGAAGGCATTGGCGTACTGTTATATGCCAATTTGGGTGATAACTATGCCGTCGGTGCGAATGAAGTTGCCAGTCTCAATATCACCGATAACGACTATGCCGCTAGCTATGTAGAAGATACCACCCTAGATTTACCAGATGCGATTATTACCGATCCCGATGGCAATACATCGGTGACGCTAACGCTATCAGATCTTACCGCAGGCCGACTGACAACGGGAACTTCGGGAGCCGTAACTTCTAGCTTCAATGCCGCAACTGGCAAGTGGACTGCCAGCGGTGCATTGGCAGATGTGAATGCACTCCTAGCAAATCTGAAGTTTGTCCCGAATGCTAATTACAATAGCGATTTGTCAATTAGCATTGCCATTACCGATAATCCCCTGACAACTCTGCCAGGAACAATTAAGTTAACTGGTATTCCCGTTGATGATGCCCCAACAGCAACCAATCTCAATAGCACTCAAACCTATACTGAGGGTGTTACCTTAGATCTCACCAATATTGTTGTCAGCGACATCGATAGCAACACCTTAACGGCTACTTTGGTGCTATCTAATCCGGCTGGTGGGGTACTGACAACGGGAACTTCTGGCAGCACCACCTCTACTTACAATGCCGCCACTGGAGTTTGGCAAGTTACTGGGGCAAAAGCAGATGTAAATGCGTTGTTGGCAAGTGTCAAGTTTACTCCTGCGACTAATTTCAACAGCAACTTGACGATTGCCACCCAAGTTAGCGATGGAGTAACCAGTTTGGCAGGTGCGATTACCCTCAACGGTACGCCAGTCAATTATGCGCCGACATTTGCTTACACCGCTAATCAGACTTATACCGAAGATACTGCTTTAAATTTGACAGGTCTTGCTGTAACTGATGCCGATCCAGAGGATACCATTACGGCTACCCTCACGTTGTCAAATGTATCCGCAGGCAGTTTATCAACTTTAACTTCTGGTTCAGCCACTGCTACTTTCAATCCCACAACAGGTATATGGACTGTCAGCGGCAATGCGGCTGATGTGAATGTGATACTGGCTAATCTCTACTTCATTCCTGCCAGTAACTTCAATAGCAATTTGACAATTAGTGCCTCAGTTACTGACAGTCATTCCACTCCAATAAATCGGACAATTAACCTGATTGGCACGGCGGTAAATGATGCGCCAACATTAAGTTCGATTTCTGTCCTGACGGGAGCCACTGAAAAAGTAGCCTATACCATTCCTTACGCCAACCTGAAAGCAGCTTCCGATGTGCAGGATGTGGATGGAGGCGTAGTCAAATTCCTAATTACTGCTGTTAATTCTGGTACGCTCGCTAAGAATGGTACTGCCGTAGTTCCCGGCGTAACCACTCTCTCCACTGGTGAATCCCTAGTTTGGACTCCTGCCAATACTGGTAATGCCATACCTGCCTTTAATGTTGTGGCTACCGATGGCACAGCTAACTCCGCCACCGCAGTACCAGTTACAGTTAATGTGGCAGAAAATCCTCTGATTCAGAAAGTTAGCATTGCCGCTACTGACTATTCTGCCTCAGAAAGTGGCGATACTGGCACAGTCACTATTTCCCGCACTGGTATTACTACTAATGCGCTAACAGTTAATTACACCACCTCCGGCACAGCTACCAATGGCAGCGACTACAACACCTTAAGCGGTAGCATTACAATTCCAGCTGGTTCATCTTCAGTTAATATCCCAATAACAGCAATTAATGATACTGAATTTGAAGGGGATGAATACCTAAACTTGAATCTCCAAACATCAGCCAACTATGTTTTGGAAGGTTCTACTACCGCCACAGTAAGTATTACCGACAATGATAAACCAACGGTGAGCATTGTTGCCAGCGATGCCAATGCCTCCGAAACTCTCAGTACCGAAACTGCCAATACCGGAGAGTTTACGATTACTCGCACGGGTACTACTGCCAACTCCCTCACCCTAAATTATTCTGTGGCAGGTACGGCAACTAATGGCAGCGATTATAACTCCCTAGGCAGCACCATTGTTATTCCCGCCGGAGCGAGCAGCGTCACTATTCCAATTATTCCCATTGACAATTTCACCCTAGAAAGTACCGAAACAGTAGTGCTGAATTTAAGCACAGATACTGCTTACAATCTAGGAACAAATAACAGTGCCACGGTGAATATTGCCGATAATGACACCTCCATCTACGAATCGAATCAAACCTTAGCCACGGCTTACAATTTAGGAACTATCAGCAGTCTTCAAACCATCAATGATTCTGTCAGCAGTTTAGACACCAACGATTACTATAAATTTGATGTGGCTACCACTGGTACGGTGACGCTCAACATTCAGAATTTCAGCGCTGGTACAACATTGAAGGGAGAATTAGTCACCAAAAATGGTCCTACCAGTTCCACTTCCCTGTTTAGTGTTAACAGTAGTGGAGCCGTGAATGTTAGTGCTTCGGCTTATGCCGGAGGAACAAATTATATTCGCATCTATCAAGGTTCTGGTGATGCGAGCTATAGTTTTGAGATTAGTAAAACAGCATAGACGGGGCAACCACGGGGGGATTGGGGCAACCACGGGGGGATTGCCCCTACAGAAATTTACTCGTTCCCAGGCTCTGCCTGGGAATGCCCATTGAGAGGCTCTGCCTAGGCTGTTGACTTTGTGCCTTTTTGAGTGATATTCTTCATACAATAATTACGTCACTTTCTCGCTGATGAGGTAAAAGTTGATGTCAGAGTTCAAAAGCGCCCCAAGCAGATTAGCCAGGTTGTTTCGTGCTAGTCGAGAT
>CAKZHE010000167.1 GCA_936920195.1 uncultured cyanobacterium
GGAATGTCGTTTTGTAACTGATTATCCACTGGCGTTTCGTCAGATGATGGCAATTCTTCGGCGGTGGGAAGAATGCGATTTTGGCTGTAGGTGAGGTTAACCATAGCTTGGGCAAGCAAGGTGTTTGAATCGGAATGATTCTAGCAAAATTATCTCAATTGTAGAGAAAATTGAAAACCATCAACCCTGTTGGGGTTGATGGTTGGGGAATTGACGCATTTGGTTGGGTTTGAACCTGAAAACTATGCGTAAAGGGCTATTTGCCTAAATTCTGACTCCAATAACCGAATCAAATGGTTATCTCCCCTCGCTTGGGCAGCTTGCAGGCGGCGCTCTAAACTGCGATAGATGTTGCTTAAGTGGTTTTTGGTGGCTTCGTGGAGAGCTTTTTCCCGGTATTGGCACATTGGCAAGGGAGGATCGACAGAGGCGATCGCACTTCTACTTACTTCCACAGCTGCCACTTCGGGAATACTACAGCGCTCTGACCCCAGACGGCGAGAGGCGAGGGTGCTGACAGGTTGGGGAACTGGAATGTGTCGAGGATAATTAAATTCCAGGTTTTGCTGTCGGGAATAACCGCAAACCTCACTTTCCCGGACTTCCAGGGAGAGGGGGTGGTGATTGTATCGGTTGCTGCGAGAAGAAATATTCATAAACTACTGCCTGCGGTCTTAAAGTCAGAATTGTGCTTGCTGATGAGAGAGGATGATCCCCTGAATGTCGGCTAGGTGAGGATTTTGGCCTCTTCTCCTGGCTAGGGCATTTAAATTGTAGATGTTTTGAAGAGAGTTTTAAAATCTTTCTGTATCCATTTTTACCGTTTCGAGCAAATTTGTCAAATATTAAGTAGCATTGCAATGTTGTCTCGGATACAATCCCCCCTTTTTATTGATTTCAAGCGGTTTACCTGCGATCCCTATATGCTTTCAATCCACTCTAGCTTTTTCTGGTCAATTCATGTTTGAATGTAAAATTATGTGTCGTTTGCTAGTGGCAGCATAAGAGTCAAAATTAAAAAATTTTGAGATTATTTGGAAATTTCTACCTTTTCCACCGAAGCATCATTAACACCTAAAGTTAATTTCAACGGCACTTTGTCCGGGTAAATCTTGGCAACCTGCCGATAGACATCATAATTAGTGGGTAGCGTCACTGTTTGACTGCCTTGACGATAAATAAACTGATAATCCACACCTTGTAATAGTTCTGGCTTACTGGCTTGTTCTCCGGGTTGCTGGCGCTGTTCCACTTCATCTAGAGTAGGACGGGGAGGCATAGCAGACCACCATAATCCCCGGTCATCAGGACCAATTACCGCCCCTTCCGGTTTTTGACCATTACGATTGATTGACATACTCCCCGGCCTAAAGGCACGGGGATTCTAAGGTCGAACAGCAATTGCAGGCATCAGCCCGTCTGACAT
>CAKZHE010000168.1 GCA_936920195.1 uncultured cyanobacterium
TGCTCCGCATATAGCGTTTATGGTGCGTTACGCTGCGCTAACACACCCTACTAATAGAGGTGTTGCGTAAGTCCTGTTAGAGAAGCGATCGCCTCTCTATTAAGCCATTTCTTGAACTAGAACGTAGGGCTGCAAGATCAACGCTTGAAAACGTTTGGTATCATTGCCATTCCACTCTTCTATTTGGGTGAGTGTGGGCTTGGAAAGCAATTTTTGATTAATCCAGTTCTGGACAACCGAGACATTATCATTGGCGATCGCTTCCCCAGCATCTAATAAATTCAATTCCCGATCGATGAGTAAGACGGCATCTCTTTCTACATGGGCAATTAACCATTGCCATTCCGCCTCATCCACAGACTCTGCTAATTCCGATCTTAAATCTGACATCTTAATTCCTAATTAAGACTAACTTTAATTATCTCTACCGCCCTAAAGCGTGCATGGCATTAATTTCATCAGCACATTTTTGGGTTAATGCTTGCAATTCCTCTTTGTCAGTGGAAGTTGGCGGCGCAATTAATTCCCCAATCCGCACGGTGACAGGTACTCGACGCGGGACAGTGGAACCCTGGCGAAAAATCTTTTCGGTTCCCCACAAACTCACAGGCAGCAGGGGAACATTGGCTTTTGCCGCAATTAGGGCAGCACCTAATTTGGGGTCATCAATTCGGGCATCGGTCGTCCGCGTGCCTTGCAAAAATATCCCCACCGCCCAGCCAGTATTGAGACTGTTGAGGGCAGCGCGAATGGCATTTCTGTCTGCGGCTCCGCGTTTGACGGGATAAGCGCCATAGAGTTCAATGGCTTGTTTCAGGACGGGAATGCGGAATAATTCCTCTTTAGCCATAAATGCTACCGGACGACCGATGCAATTAGATAGTAGCGGCGGGTCAAAATCGCTGGCATGATTGCTGACTATCAATAAAGGGCCTTTTTGGGGGACATTTTCCGCCCCGTAGATGCGCCCGCGAAAGTAAGCGTGCAGCATTGGGCTAACTACCGACCACTTCAAGGCGTGGTAAAGCAACAGGCTGGCTAAAGGTTCGCGGCTTTTTTTCACAGGTCAATTTTGGCAAGTGGCGAATCAAATACTAGCCTACCAGCAAGGGGGCGGGGTTGGATAGAGTTAAACCGGGCTGTTGGCGATCGCGCTAGCACGCAGAGCTTCGCGCCTAGTCCAACTCATATTACAATTTAGCTATGATTGACCACGATCGCTTATTCAAGGAACTTCTCTCTACCTTCTTCCCAGAGTTTGTGGCTTTATTTTTACCCGATGTTGCCACTTATCTAGATCCGAACTCAATAACTTTCCTGAATCAGGAAATATTTGTTGATGTTACCTCTGGGGAGAAATATGAGGCCGACTTAGTTGTTCAAGCCAAATTCCGCAATCAGGAATCGCTGTTTATTATCCACTTAGAACATCAATCCTATGCCGAAGCTGATTTCAACCAGCGAATGTTCCGCTATTTTGCTCGGTTGCATGAAAAATATGCCTTGCCAATTTACCCAGTTGTCCTGTTTTCTTTTGATGCTCCTTATCGCCCAGAAACTACCAGCTATCGAATTGAGTTTCCGGGCTGGCGAGTATTGGAATTCAACTATCGTGTCATTCAGTTAAATCGACTGAATTGGCAAGATTTTGTTAATCAACCAAATCCGATTGCCAGTGCTTTGATGTCCAAAATGCGGATGGACGCTCAAGAACGCCCCCAAGTCAAGTTAATCTCTTTGCAATTGTTAGCAAGTTTAGGACTAAACCCCGCCCAATCGCAATTAATTTCTGGGTTTATTGACGTTTATCTGAAGTTGAATACGGAGGAGCAAGAGGCATTCGATCTAGAATTTGCTAGCCTTGAAGCAGTCCAACAGGAGGAAGTTATGGAAATTGTCACTAGCTGGATGGAAACAGGAATTCAACGAGGACTTCAACAAGGACTTCAACAAGGACTTCAACAAGAGGCGTTATCATTGGTGCAGCGGCTACTGAACCGCCGTTTTGGTTCCTTACCTCCGCAATTACAGCAGCAAATTCAGCAATTGTCTGTGGAACGTTTAGAGGAATTGGGGGAAGAGTTGTTGGATTTTACCAGTGTGGATAATTTAATTAGTTGGTTGCAAAATCAGTGAAGCCAATGGATAAATTCTGCATTCTAGTATGCCAAAGGCAATGGCTCTTTCTGTAATTATGAGCGCGATCGCTTAAAATTTTTCCCATCTCTCTACCCTATTTTTCTTCTAAAGCAGCAGCCATAAATGCGGTATTCACCACGCCATTGATTGTGGATGACTAAGTAGCGATCGCGCTGAAGATCGAAAACTAAATTATCTTGAGGATCGTTACTAGCAAAGTCTTCGAGAAATTCACAAACAATTTGACGGTACTTGTTTAGTTGATCCATGCTTCAATCAATCCTTGAGCAGTTTTAACGGTATTGTGAAAAACGTCTTTGGCCATTTTAAGGCATTCTCCAATCTAAATTAGTAAGTATTAACGATTCTTTAATCTTCACGGGGTTTCCACTAAGCCATCAATTTGATTGGGCGTGAGAGATTTAATTAGAATCAAGGAAATGGGTTCTTGGCTAATTAATTGGGCATAGCCAGCACTGAGATAGGGACTATATTCGGAATTGTTTGACAAATGAGTTTGAAAAAAAGCGGTACTTAATGCCTTCATATAAGTATAAGTTCCAGTCGGATCTGGTCCAAGGGTGTCTGGAGACAAGGGAATAAAAGTGCTATTGGGATCTGGTTTTGCCAATGTGGAAAAGTGCGTACCTTGTTTCAGTAAAACTAGATATTTTTCCTTGGCAGTTAGCCAAGTAAAGGGTTGAATTTGTTCTAGTAAGGGAGGTGCAATAGTATCGGCACTGCTAGCCACTAACATGACTGGCACGTTAATTTTAGCCAATTCAGTCGCTCCATAGATGCTACTATCAATGGGATTAATGGCGATCGCAGCTTTAATTCGAGAGTCGTGCAAATCAAATTTAGCCTGATGTAATTCCACTGCGCGGCACTGGAGCAACAGCGATAGATTGAGGGTATTATCTAGTTTTAAACAATCTTTAGCTAGTTGATCAAAATTAATTTCGGCTCCTGCTAAAGCTAGGGCAGTGTAGCCACCAAAAGATTGTCCAATGACACCAACTTGTTGTAAATTCAAGCGATCGTTAACGCTAAAATCTCGCTCTAATTGGTTGAGTAAATACTTAATATCTAAAGGTCGATCGACAAATTCTTTCGGTGGGACAACTTCGTTCGCCAGCCCATTAATTATAGCCTGCAATTGTTTAGCATTGCTGCCGGGATGCTCCAATACAGCTACGGCAAAGCCATAGGAAACTAAATGTTCGGCTAAATAAATAAAGGTACTGCGATCGTTGCCAAAACCATGAGAAATGACAATTACGGGCGCGTGTTGTCTGCCAATATCTGGTAAATATAAATCGACGGGAAAAGAGCGATCGCGTTTGGCATCATTCATTACCAGACTTTTTTTGGTAAAGCTGATTGGTCCTGATTGCCGCAAGTCAATCATCTGGGAAAAATTTACTGACTTGGCATTAATTTCCGTACTTGATTGTTTTTCAATAGCAGCGATCGCTTTTTCAGTTTGTTGAATTACTCGACTTAGTTCATCAACAATTTCAAAGGCGCGGGTGGAATTCAAGCGAATGCCATAGGTAGGAAATTTTTGCAGAACATTTAAGAGGGTTAAACCCTCTGGGGAGGCAGCAGAAAGAATGAGTGCCGAGCGCAAGGCATAAAAACCCGATTGGTGGGCTTTAGTTTGAATAACTTCCCCCAATCGCCGCAATAAAATTTCTCCAATCGGGGAATAAAGAAACTGAGATGTTGCCACGGGAGTCACATCAATTCTAGTCAACAGTGCTTCCCGCAGTTGGGATAACTGTTTGGAATTAACATAACCCGCATAAATTTCTAATTCGCTATCAATTTTGCCTTCTTTGGCATAGGCAGTTAGGGAGGAAATGGGCAAGGAAAATTCTACTGGTCCATAGTTGATATAAACCCGCTCGGCTCCCCAGGCTTTGCTGGGAAGGAAAGCCACCAGGAGGCAAGCGGCTGGGAAGAGTAGCTGGGAGGTAATTTTTCCGGTTAACCAAGCTCTTTTAGCGCTTAGGGAACGGGAATTAGGGAAAGAAACTGCCTCGAAGATCATAAATTTCAGTCACAGAAAGACTCAATTAACCAGTTTATCGTTCTTTAAAGCCTAATTTCCGGATTGGTGTTTATTTGATGAAAGTAGTGGAGGGTGAATGGTCATTCTCGCCTAGAAAATTAGATAATTTATCGATAGTAGAAATCAAAGTTTTTCAGCCCAACCATTTTTAACAATAACGACCGATTAAAGTCTCTCAATTTGCCATTTACTTTTCCTGCTACTTTTTGATACCAGTTTTTAGGAGGATATTTCAAGGCTTTTTGTTGTTCAAAATAGATTTGTTTTTCCTGGGGGTCTACCTGTCCCTTAGAAATTCTCACTCGTTCAATTCGGTCATCAAAAAAAACAATTTTTTCCATCTCATCCCATCTGACTGGTAAGCCAGCTTTGGCGGCAGCTAAACCCATTGCCGTGCCTGCACCTGGTTGGGTTCCGTTGATTTCTAAAAAATAGGCAATTTTTTCAAAGTAGTCCAGAAACTCATTTTCTACTCCAGAATTTCTAGTGACTACAAATAAAAATTCGTGGATAAATTTTACTGCTTCATCTTCAGCATTCAAGCCTAATTTATCAGCAACTTTCTTAGTCATCTCCCAATCTTTAACTTTATTTGGGCGCGGGGGATTAGTTTTGGTAATTATTCTTTGATGATGTTTAACTAGGCGATCGCCACTTCTAGCTGTTATGCCGGGTAGCCATTGTAAATCAGCGGGGATAGGCGCTAAAACTCGCATATCGGCATCAATACAGATGCAAGTATTAAAAGTTGATAGGGCTTGTTTAATTAAAAAAACTTTATCGTTGTCGCAAAATAAGCGTTGCCGATGGGGAAAAATGATGAGATTAGCCATACCCCTAAAATCCTGGGGACGATCGGTTAAAATAATTAAAGGAATTCCTGGGGCATATTGGGCAAGATCGGCGGCTAGCAAACCTGCTAAAGCGCGATAATTTTGACCAAAGGCGAGGGTGCCAAAGCAAACTTTTTGTGAATCTGGAGTCATATAGAACCATTGAAAATTAATTTGCTAAAACCATTCTTTTTGCCCTTTGGTGCGTTCTTTGCGGGACTCCCAATCTCGGCAAAATTCCTCTTCTGGCCCATCGGGATGAAGGGCGCAAACTACATCGCTGTGACCATGATAGTAATAACATTGCCGACAAGTCCGCAATACTTCTAGGTGACAATTATCAATAGTGCCTCCAGTTGATGCGATCGCTTTGGGAATTTCGTCTAAATTTAAAAAATCTGGCATTTGCACTTCAATGGCTAAATCCATTTCCCCACCTTCATTGGGCTGCCAATGACGGCGAGTAATTGTGCCGCCGACTTGGGCGATCGCCTGCGAAATTGCCTGTAAAGTAGATTGGCCAGTTAAAGAGAGATATTCCCCTTCATTTCTGGCTTTAATGGTAATGCGCGATCGCATTTGTTCCATTCGGCTAGTCAAAACTTTTAAACGGCGTTCGAGTTCCTTCTCCGCTGGTTCTACTACCAACATCACTTGATTAACTAATTCATCATTCAAATTTAGATTTCCCGATAGTTGGACTAGCAACTCTTTCAGCGCCGCCAAGATCTGTCGCAACAGCATTTCCACTTCTCCATCAGCAGAGAGCGGATATTTTTGAATTTCTTGGAAATATTTCTCGATAAATCTGGCAATTTTTTGAATGCCCCGGAAATTTAGCATCGCGGCTCCACCTTGAATTGCCCGTGCTGCCAAGAACATTTCCTGAATTATTTCTGGATTTTCAATGGTATTTCGCCAGTCTAGTAGCCCCTGTTCAATGGTATCTAGATGATCTCTGGCTTCTTCAATAAAATAGGTAATGATTCGCTGTTTTTCCGGTTGCATAAATTTTCACCTCACCCTTTCCCAAATTTAGAAAAATCTAATTAGCATAACTCACCTTTAGCCACTAAGACAACTTGACCGCCTACCAAAACTTGAATTTCTGTCCCATTTTTATGAGCTTTTAACAGCAATAGCGCTGGGCGATTAATTTCATAGCCTTGTTCAACCCTCAGATCGATCTCATCTTTCCCAAAGTAGGCATATTGGGCTAAATATCCCGCCAAACAGCCATTGGCGCTCCCCGTGGCGGGGTCTTCAGGAATGCCAAAATAGTCTACAAATACTCTAACGCTCAACTGGTTGGCAGGGTGGCGGGTTTCAGGACAAAATATCAACACGGCTTTGGCCTCCGTATTCGCCACCAGTGCCAACAATTTTTCCCGATCTATCCTGGCTTGTTGGAGAGCTTTGAGTCCCAGCAAGGGAACAATAATAAATGGGAAACCTGTAGAAACTTCTTGAATGGGAAACCGGGGATCGATCTCCTGGGGATCGAGGTGCAGAATAGGGGCGATCGCTTCTATAGTTAATTTTTCCCCAAAAGTGGGCGGATTTTGCCGCATCCAAAAAATATCCGGCTTTCCTGGCTCTCTGACTACCTGGACTGGGATCTGCCCCACCAGGAGATTTAACTTAATTTCCTCAGCTTTGCCTTTGAGCAGTTCTTGGCGAATAATATAGGCTGTTCCCAGGGTAGGATGCCCCCCAAAGGGAATTTCCTGTTGGGGGGTAAAAATTCGGACATCATAACCCCCAGATCGCAGTTCTGGGGAAATCACGAAAGTAGTCTCAGAATAATTCATTTCCCTGGCGATTTTTTGCATTTGGGGATCGGGCAGGGAACCCGCATTCACAAAGACAGCTAGCTGATTGCCCGCATATTTTTCTTCCGCAAAAACATCCACAATGTAAAAGTTGATTTTTTCCATAATTTTGCCCAAAAAGCTGGCGGCAGATTTGCATATTGTCAGGAATTGAGGTTATGCTGCCAAGATTGCCCCTCACTTCCTAGTTAAAGGATGGAGTAACCGGGCAGTCAGCGATCCCCAAATCGGATATACTCAATCTAGTTGATCCCCTAGCGCCGATTCTATGTATACTAAGTAACCATTTACCTGACCCTAACGCATTGTTACTGAAGATTTACCAACCATGCCATTTTTCGGACTTTTTTGGGTAACTTCTTGGTTGAGCTGTTTTTTCTCTAGCAGCCAAGATTTATTAAAAGTACCCGACTATTTCTCTCAAACTCTCCCGGCGAAAGTTTTATCGGTTGTGGGCAATCCCCTAGAAAAACCACTTCCTTTAATTATTCCCCCAAAGTTAAATTTAGGATTTTGGCAAGGGGAACCATCCCCAGTAGCGCTCTCGGCTCTGGGTTTTCAGTTAGCTGGCGGTATCTCTGAGTTAAGCCCAAGTCAACCTCCCCCAAGCACCAATAGGAACTTGTGCCGTCCACCCGCCGAGGGGAAAGCTCAAAAAAATAAAGTTGCCGAAAATTCATCTCCAAAGCCCTCTCCTGAAGCTTTTTGGGTTGATGTCCCCGCTGCCAAGGCGACTAAACGCAGTATTCCCCAAAAGATTTTGCAGGCAGTACAGAACTTTTTTCAATGGCCTGGAAGTAGCGAACCAACTACCAAAATTGCTCCCCCTCCAGTGACAGTAATCCGCACCAGTAAGGGCGCACCAGTAGGCAAGACTTCCACCAAGCAGCAGAGCCAAAAAGCAGCGGTGAAACCAGCCCAAATGCCTGCCGAGAAAGCAGCTACCACCGAGGGAGAGCAATATCAAGTTTGGGTAAAAGAAACATTAGTTGCCCAACTCCCGGATGAAGTGCGAGCCAAGCTGATGGCGCAGAGGTTAGGCGAACTGCTGCAAGAGCCAACGGTAGATGGCAATCAGTTGCAGCCCGGACTTCAGGGTGGGATGCCGGTGTTGAAATTGGGCGATCGCCTTTTATTTGTCATCGACGACGATCTTACCCTCGATCCCACTACCAATCGCGAATTATTAGCGATTGAATGGACGAATAATCTTCGCGTGGCGCTGAATGCCCAGCCCTTAAGTTTGGTTGATGCCCAAACCAAGATGTACAATCTGGTGGAAACAGCTACCAAAATTCCCGGATTGGCTTCTTGGTATGGTCCCTATTTTCATGGACGACTGACTGCCAATGGGGAAAGGTATAATCAATACGCTTTCACTGCCGCCCATCCTTCTCTGCCCTTCAATACCTATCTCAAGGTGAAAAATTTGAGTAATGGGATTGCCGTAATTATCCGCGTTAACGATCGCGGTCCCTATATCCCCCCTAGAACCTTGGATTTGTCCCGGCAAGCGGCTCGTTGTATTGAGAGCGAAAGTATCGGAGTGGTCAAGTTTGAAGCCACTGTGATGCAATTGGGGGCTAATGGTAGTTCCCTAATTGGTCAAAGAATATCTCAGTGATCGGAATTCAAAATTCAAAACGAATGTTCATCCGGTTTGGATTTTGAATTTCCCCGCAGGGAACAAAAAAGTTGAGGGAGAATTCAGCGCAATCATATTGCGCTGTGTTGATTTGGCATCAATGTATCAGTTGCTTAAGTCCTTTTGAAATAAAACCAGAATAAAAATGACAATTTAAATGAGCGATCGCCCCTCCCAACTGATCTTAATCGATGACGACCCGATCTTTCGGCTGGGTTTGCGAACGGCCTTAGAATCATGTTCTGATTTACAAATTATGGCTGAAGCTGATACTGTCAGCCATGCCTTATTAATATTAGCAGAATACGGCAATTTAGCACCAATAAAATTAGTTATTTTAGAAATCAGCATCGGCACTTCTGTCTTAGAATGTTGCCAGCCATTAAAGCAAGCATATCCTCAGTTACTAATTTTATTATTCAGCGCTCGGATTCCGCCAGCAGAATTAATCAATCTTCAAGAATTGGGCATTGCAGGTTATTGTCCCAAAGGTACAAGTATTACTGAATTAATTGGGGTAATTCAGCGATTATTAGCTGGTAGTTACCATTGGCAGTCAGAATTAACCGTTAGTCATCCACCTATATCGTCTTCATTAATTTTCAGAATTCGCCAATCTGGATTGCGACAAATCGAAAAATCCTTAGCTGAAGTTGAGCAGTTACTAGGAAATCCGCAAATAACCGCTTTAGATACAATTGTCTGGAGCGGACAACGGCGAGAATTGTTGGCGGCGCGTTGGTTAGTCAGGAAATTATTGCCTGTTAAGTCCCAGAGAAAATCGCAATTTTCAACTAAAAATTCACCAACTAATTTTATTTCTCAACAACTGTCTAGCAATTCTCAGATAATTTCTACTTCAGAAACCAATATTATTCAACCCCTTGACCATAAAATAATTACCAATTCCCTATTTGATCGGGTTTCAGAAAAGCTCCAATTTGGATTGGTTAATTTAACCAATAGTCCTTTAGAAATTGATATTTTGCCCGAAGCCAAAAAACGGGAATTACTCTATTTAGTAGTGCGCCAATTAGAAAATATCTTAGATGAATTACGATTTTCTCAAATTCAACCAGATTATTTAACCCAAAAGTTACCAACTATTTTACAAGATTTGTGGCAAGCTGTCATCCTAGAGTTTTTTGGCAAATATTATACGGTTTCGATTAAGAACCAACAATTTGAAGTGGTTAATATTTTACTTCGAGATTGGGCAATCGTCTGGGAAGCGGTTTTTAAAAAGGTTCCCCTATCGGGAGATTTGCTGACTTATTTGATTTTTCAAACTCCGCTCATTATTGATAATACCACTTACGAAGCTACTACCCTAGAAGCAATGGCACGGGCGGAAGTTATCTTACAGAACCTAATTTTACAAGTTGCTAATGGTGTAGTTCAACCGCTGTTAAACAACTTTGCCGATGTGGAAACAATTAAACAGAATTTCTACGATCGCAGATTTTTATCTATCCGAGAAATGACTCGGTTTCGGAACAATCTATCTTGGAAATATCGGTTGGAGAAATATATTAATGAACCAAAAGCGGTTTTTGAAAGTAGGCATGAATTATTAATTTTAACCGATAGTGGGATTAAAAAGATTTCGATTTATTCTCCCCGCGCCCAGGAGTTAGAACAACTTTCGGGGATTCAATTAGCGGTAACTTTAGTTTTGGAAACAAATGATGCGATCGCGCCTCGTTTGCGTTCGGCAGCAACGTTTATTGGTAGCGGGGTAGTGTATATTTTAACTCAAATTATTGGGCGAGGAATTGGCTTAATTGGCAAAGGAATTATCCAAGGAATTGGCAATACTTTTCAAGAAAGTCGATTTGGAAAACAGAGCGATCGCCCAAAATAGTAAAATGTAGGAACGAGTTTAAACTGGTTCCTAGGCTCTGCCTAGGAACCGATATCGAGAGGCTCTGCCTCGCTTAATTCTCCTAGAGGCAGAGCCTCTCAATGGGCATTCCCAGGCAGAGCCTGGGAACGAGTAAACGAGTAAAAAATTTTAATCTTTACCAATAATCTCAATAAAAACGCCCCCCAAGTAATGCTATTTTTCCAATTTCCATAGCCTGTCTGTAAAGCGAACAAATTTGCTTTGATATTTCTGTTCAAGTTGTTGGCGTAAGGGTTTGGAAGCCGCAAATAAAAACACATCGCTAAAACCTTCCGGAATTTTAGCATTTGCTGGTTGCGTTACTAATTGGAAACTGACTCGATCGTTAAGATTGTGACTGAGAGATAGGGCATTGGAAACGAAAGCATCGCTGATAATTAAAGGGCGATCGCATTGATTAACTTCTCGAACAATTTCCCGTACATCTTGAGTATCTGACTTGTGCCACCACACTTCGGCGTAGGCACTGATAGAGCAGGAAATCACCCCTGCCGATAGCAAAAGAAATGTAATAACTTTCCAGATTTGCTGCTGACGAATATTGGTAGTAAGTCCGCTAGTTTTAACAGTTAACAGATAGGCAACTGCCAGTTGAATGCCTAAATAAAAGGGAATTAAATATCGCAGAATTTTTGAACGTCCACCCCCGACAATTAAATCTGGTAAGACTAAAGCGAGGGCAGTTACTCCACTCAAAGTTAGGACAAATAGCCACACTCGCATAGACGTTTGACGGCAGAGGAAATACAGCGCATATCCGACTAAAATTAAAACTGCCAAGATAATTAAATAGGGAAAAGGAGATTTGAAACTCCAACCATAATTCCAATCGACAAAGATCCGATTAGTGTTAAAAACCCATCTTAAAAGCAATTCTGGTATGGTAAATCGATAATTAATCCATGCCATTGAACGTTGCAAGGCAGGCAGATTAATGATTACCACTAAAATCCAAGGTAAGAAAATGATTCCACCCGCGATCGCTGCCCCTAAATAATAAATTAATTTCTTGGTGAAACGAAACCTTTCTAAGATAATAACATAGATGCCGTGTCCGACCGCCACAAAAGCTGAAAATAAATAAGTATAGAATGCTAAGGCTAAGGTTGCCGTATAAATCAGCCAACTTACCGGAGTATTCAGGCGCAGAGCGCGTAATAATGCCGCACTAGCTAACAAAATTGTCGCTGTCCATAAACTATATTCTCGTGCTTCCTGGGCGTATAATACATGAAAAGGTGATATGGAAATTAGGGCGATCGCTACCCAAGCCACTAAGGGAGATTCAAATAGTTCAATGCACAGCCAATAAAGACTAGGAAAAACCAATAAACTCAAGATGGCAGATAAACTTCGCATAGCGGTGACAGAGGAGCCAAACCACTGCATCCAAAACCGCATGATGATGTAATATAAAGGTGGATGTTCGGGAGTTTCGGTAGCAAAGGATTTTAAAGTATCGGTTAAACCTCTTTGGGGATTAATTTGCTGATATTTTCGCAATTCGCCAATGGTTATGGGCGGACTCTCTGCTAAGGTTTGGGTAACTTCGGAAATAGTATATCCCGGTACTTGCAGGGAAGTTAAAGCTTCGTCGCGCCAATAGATCTTTTGATCGAGATTGACAAATCTGAAAAATATTCCTAAAATTAATAAAATAATGGCTGCCGTCCGCAACCAGTTGGTATTTAGCTTGTAGTCTGTCATAATTTTAATTAATTTGATGGAGGTTTGGCGAAGGCGATCGCGGTAATGCCACTTAACAGCAATACCATCCCAATTAACTGTAGCATTGACACTTTTTCGTTGAAAATAATTATTCCGGCGATCGCAGTGGTGGCAACGGTTAAGCCAATTACAACCGGATACGCGACAGACAGATTAAATTTGCCCAAAACTAAAACGTAAAAAATTGTACTTAAAGCGTAGCAGCCAACCCCAATTAATAAATAAATATTCAAAGATTTCTGGACTGCCCCTAATTTTAGCAGAGTTTGCGCCACCGTATTTAGGGCGACTGTAATCAAAATTAGCCAAGCGAAAAAAAACTGGTTACTCATAGTTAAAAAAGATGTGCTATTAGGTTGGCTTGAAACGATAGTAGAAACCCAACATTTATCAATGGTTTCAAGACTTACGCAATACCTCTATTAGTAGGGTGTGTTAGCGCAGCGTAACGCACCATAAACGCTATATGCAGAGCAACTGCGTAAGTTCTGGGTTTGTTGGGTTTTGCTGTCGCGCCACCCAACCTACGATCGTCAAGTTATTGATTGTTAATTCCTGGTTTAATTAAGATTGTTGGGAGTGTTAGCATCAAATTCCCAAAGCTCGCCATCTTGAGGATACGGCTTTTGCCACCATTTGCCTAGCAATTTTTCCCACCATCGGAGCGGATGTGGTAGAGAGGCAACTTGAATGCTATAACATCCCGCTAACTTAGCTCCCAAAATATCCGTATGCCAACCATCACCAATTACAATCACTTGTGGGGGTGAAAGTTGCATCTGACTCATGGCGCGGCAAAAATTTTGGGGAAAGGGTTTTTGCGCGGGATTAATTGCCGGAATATTCAGCCGATGACTCCATAATTTGACTCGATAAGTCCGTTTACCATTGGAAAGTATAAAAAATTTCAAGCCTTGGGATTTTGCCTCAGCAATCCATTCTTCTGCGTTGGGAGATAAATAGCGGTCATCTTCCGAAATAATGGTATTATCAAGATCGAGAATTATTCCTTGAATACCGCAAGTTTGCAACCAGTTAATTTCAATGGCTGCTAAATTATGATGATAACCCAAAAATTGCTTTTTGCCAAAGTTAAAAAAATTAAGCTTTTTCCGAAAATCAATCATTTATTCATGCCTGCCACTATTCAATAATCTGGATATGCTTCAGTTCTAGGATGGCAAAACAAGCGATCGCCCAACCAATGACTGTCAATAAAATCGGCAGATCTTTTAGTAAAATATCTTCAGGACGTTCGGTACTATTCCCTTGACTATGTTCGGGCAGTTCGCTGAGAAATTGGTAGCGAAAAATCCCATATAAGACAAAAGGTAAAGTTAACATCATCCAAGGTGTGGAAGCTCCCTTAATATGAGGTCCAGAACTCCAGAGAGCGTAAGTAACTACGGCGCTAGAAGTAACAATATTTTCCATCCGATTCAGTAAAGCGAGAGAATATTGTTTCAACGAATGTCTGGTGACTCCTCCCTGTAGTGCTAGACGCAATTCCGCTTTGCGTTTTTCCACTCCCAAAAATAGCGCCAACATCGCTGTACAGAGCAACAACCAAGGCGATAAAATAATCCCTGTCGCTGCCCCACCAGCCACGGCTCGTAAGACAAAACCTGTCGCGATCGCGCCGATATCTAAGATTACCATTTTTTTCAGCCAGAAATTATAAGCAATTTGCAATAATGCGTAAGCTGTTAAAGTAAGACCTAAAGCAAATGAGTGCCGCCAACTGATAATTAAAGCCGTAGTAAATAGCATTGTTGCCATAGTTAAAGCAACAGGTACGCTCACTTTTCCAGAAGCAATTGGACGATGACATTTAACCGGATGTTGACGATCTGCGGCTAAATCGACAATATCATTAAGTAAATAAAAACTGCTGGAAATCGCGCAAAATAAGCTAAATGCGAGCCAGCCACTCCAGAGCGATCGCATATTGTTGCTGAAACCAAATAAAGGTGCAGCAAACACGACTAGGTTTTTCGTCCATTGTTGCGGACGAAGGGCAACAAGATAAGGCAATTTGGAGGGAATTGAAGTGATAGTTAAGAAAATCTGTTTAAAACTCATATCGGAACTTGGGAGAGTTGGGGCGATTGCCCAGCCAGGTGTTTACAAAAAATATTGCCAGCTATACAATTACTAATTTAGCAGGATTATTTTGCGCCCTCAATTATTTATTTGACCGTGCTACCTATAATTTAGAAATAACTACTGAATAGCGATCGCCCCCACCAATCCATGAAATTTAGCCAAATTGCCGAAAAACTCAGCGCCAACGCTACCAATAACAGTCTGTCATTAAACCCCGACTGCGATCCCGAAATTACTGGCGTTGCCGCCATTGAGGAAGCCAATACAGGTCTTTTGAGCTATATCGAAGGGAATAAATTTGCCGCTGAAGTGGGCAAGACGGCGGCTAGCGCCTTGATTTTGCCGAAAAATGCCGCCATTCAAGCTGAAGCGACTAATCGCGGTTTAGCGTGGATTGCCGGAGCAGAACCTAGACTATTATTTGCTCAAGCGATCGCCATTTTTTATCAACCTTTCCATCCCCAACCCGGAATCCATCCCAGCGCCATCATTCATCCCACCGCAGAAATTGGCAAAGACGTTTATATTGGCAATCAAGTTGTCATCCAAGCCGGGGTAAAAATTGGCAATGGAGCGGCAATTTATCCCAAAGTAGTAATTTATCCAGAAGTGCAAATCGGCGATCGCACCATTCTCCATGCCAATAGTACCATCCACGAACGCACCCGCATCGGTAACGATTGCGTAATCCACAGCGGCGCAGTCATTGGCGCAGAAGGTTTTGGTTTTGTGCCTAGTCGCCAAGGTTGGTATAAAATGCAGCAATCTGGCATTACCCTAGTAGGAGACGGAGTAGAAATTGGTTGTCGTAGCACCGTAGATCGTCCCGCCGTTGGAGAAACCCGAATTGGCAGTTATAGTAAGCTCGATAACCAAGTCCATATAGGGCATAATGGTCATATTGGTTCCGGCTCTGCCTTAGCAGGACAAGTGGGAATGGCAGGGGGTTCAACCGTCGGAAATTATGTATTATTGGGCGGACAGGTAGGAGTAGCCAATCAAACTCGCGTAGAAGATGGCACAATTGCCACCGCCAGAACGGGAATTCATAGCCGAGTTGCCCCAAAAAGTGTCGTTTCTGGAGCCGTGGGAATACCCCACAAACTTTGGCTGAAAGCATCAGTTGTCTATGCTCGTTTGCCAGAAATTTATCAAACGCTCAAAAAACTCCAAAAGCGGGTTAAATGAATATCCAGATCTCTCAATATGACTCGCTTTATCCACGATCAATTTGCCAAACAGTATCTGATTGAACTTTTAATCCGCTTTGGGCAAGTTGAAGCCAGCAAAGACATCAGTTCTGAAGTCAGACAAATTGACATTTTCTTTATTCCCTCACCCCAAGCCACCAACAATCTAAATAGTTTGGGATTATTAGGTAGAATCGCCAGCACCCCAGTCATCATTGAACCTTTTCGCAACCCCGTTACTTCCACTGGAATTCTGACTTGTCTCGGTAAACTGATTAGCATTCGCGAACAAGTAGCCAGACAATCCCATCAAAATAATCAACCTACCAACCCATCACCGAAATTATGGATTTTATCTCCCACCATTTCTCCCGAATTATTAGCCAGTTGTCAAGCTACTGCCGATGAATCCCAATGGCTCAAAGGAATTTACTTTCTCCCAGAGATTTTTAAAACTGCTATTGTCGCAATTCATCAACTACCCCGCACCCCCGAAACCCTGTGGTTGAGAATCTTAGGAAGAGGCAGAGTTCAACAACAAGCCATTCGGGAACTAGAAACCTTACCAGAAAATAATCCCTGGCGGGAGAGTACAATAGAATTGGTTTGCAATTTACTGGCAATTTTAGAATTAAGGCAAAGACAACAAGAAGAACTAGATGCAGAAGAACAGGAGTTAGTTATGCAGTTATCACCCATTTACTTGCAAAGACTAGAAGAGGCTACGCAACAAGGAATTGAACAGGGAATTGAGCGAGGAGCCGAAAGAGAACGGCGTAATACCGTGGAAACTCTGATGTTGATGAGATTTGGAGAAATCGATGCCCAGTTAGCCACGATTATTTCTTCATTGATAGCGCTTTCTCCATCTGAATTTACTCCATTGCTGATGGAGTTAAGTCGTCAGGAATTATTGGCTAGATTTGGCATCATATAGCGCGTCTAAATAAACTGATGATTTTGATTTTCCTCCTTTGCTTAATATCTTCATTTTTGGGGGTAATCTGGGGTCGTCATCTAGCTATCCAAGGGGTGACAGCGGCAAATGCTTTGGAAAAGCATCAACGGATAGTTTATATTATTTTGATGGCGATCGCTGCTCTGGTTGCTTCTCTAATGATTGTGGGAGCGCTCAAACTTACCAGATGGATTCCCCTAATCGTCTTACTTTACATTGGGGAACATACTAGCCATTTGATGCTGGGATTGGGATGCTTTAGTTTAGGTTTGCTGGTAGCATTAGAGTTGCCAGGAAGACACAATCGGCAGCGATTGAGTCAGATGGCGATCGCAGTAGTAGCCATGAGCTTGCCTTTGGCAGTTTTGCTTTATTACTTGCTGCCAGTCACATCCATCTTAGGTACTCCCCTGGTGGTGGAAGGTGTTGTAATGCAAACTACTTCCATCACTTGTTCGGCAGCTAGTATTGCTACCCTAGGTCGATTAATTGGCAGCTATCCAAACTTATCTGAGGGGGATGTAGTCGAAATTACTGGAACAAATCGCTTTGGTACTAGCACTCTAGCGGAGATCCGAGCTATGCAAAAGTTAGGAATGTCCCCACGATTTGAGCAAGACCTCCAGATAGAAGATCTGATCAAAGTTGGACAGCCAGCGGTGCTTCATGTGATGGAAGCGACATCTGGAACTAGGATTGCTCACGCGATCGCCCTATTTGAAGTAAATTTAAAGCAGCGAACCCTGACAGTTGGCAATCCTTTAGTTGGACGACAAGTGAAGACATTTGAACAGATGACAGATTATTGGTTAGGAGAGGCGATATTTGTAAATGTAGACCAGCGATCGCCACACCTAAATTAAAAAAGATCAAAAATTCAAGTAGTGCCATGAAATTTAGCGAAATTGTCGAAAAATTAGGGGCGGATGCCAATAGCAATAGTTTGGAAGCCAATCCAGATTGCAATCCCGAAGTTGCCGGATTGACATCAATTGAAGAAACTACGCCAGGAACTATCAGTTATATTGAAGGCGGCAAATTTACCAATTATATTGACACGACGACAGCAACTGCTTTAGTTTTACCAAAAAATTCCCAATTGCAAGCTAAAGCGATCGCACGCGGCATTGCTTGGATTAGTACCGGGGAACCCAGACTACTATATTCCCGGATTATTGACCTATTTTATCAACCTTTTCATCCCCAACCAGAAATTCATCCCACTGCCACTATTCATCCCGAAGCAGTAATTGGCAAAGAAGTTTATATTGGACCTTATGCCTTAATTCAACAAGGGGTAAAAATTGGCGATCGCGCCTGCATTCATCCCAACGTAGTCATTTATCCTGATGTTACCATTGGCGATCGCACCATTCTCCACGCCAATAGTACCATCCACGAACGCGCTCAAATTGGTAACGATTGCGTCATCCACAGCGGTGCAGTCATCGGCTCGGAAGGATTCGGTTTTGTGCCAACCGCGAAAGGCTGGTACAAAATGCAACAATCCGGCAACGTAGTTTTAGAAGACGGCGTAGAAGTTGGTTGTAATAGTACCATCGATCGTCCTGCCGTGGGTGAAACCAGAATTGGACGACAAACCAAGATTGATAATTTAGTTCATATCGCCCACGGGTGTAAAATAGGTTCTAACTGCGCGATCGCCGGACAAGTTGGTTTAGCCGGAGCCGTCAAAGTTGGTAATAACGTCTTACTCGCCGGACAAGTTGGCATTGCCGATCATATTAAAATTGGTGACGGCGCGATCGCCACTGCCAAAGCTGGCATCATTCAAGATGTCCCCCCTAAAACTATGGTATCGGGACATCCCGCCATTCCCCACAAACTTTGGCTGAAAGTAGTCATCCTCTACAATCGCCTCCCCGAACTGTATCAGATGGTCAAGCAACTGCAACGGCATTTTGGGGATAAATAGGTATTATGGAAGATGAAGATGTTAAACCGGAGGATTTCGATGTTGAATATACAGCCCAATTAACCGAATGAATCTGAACTTAACCGAAGATGAGCGCAATTATTTAGGAGAAGTCAATTTAGATGCTTTCTTTTCTCATCTCAACTTTTTGGTAGATAACCCTGAAGAGGTTAAAAAAATACCAAACGGTTCAACTGTAATATATCAAGAAACAGGAGATGATTGGGCTGACAAGCAGAATGACAATCTGGCAGATCGGGCAATAGCTAATGGAGCAAAAGTTGTCCGAATCACTGCGCCTGAAAAATTTTCTCTAACCTTTCCTGATGGACGCAAAGTTACTTTTAATACTGACCATTTATGGACTATAGATGAAGTTGCCAAAATCACAGGATTGGATGCCAATCAAATTCGCTTTCTAGAAGTAGAAAAGATTGTTGTTAGCCAATCTGATTTTGATTGTAATGAAAAAGATAGATGCTTCGACTTTTCTCAAATAATCCAGTTACAGGCTTATAAACTAATTCTAGATAATCAGAGTAAAATCAAACAGAAAAAACGGCGTGGTTTCGGAGAAAAAAGATTATCTCTCAAGAGAGTAGATTTGCAAAAACTACTAGAGTTTTATGGTGACTATAATTTTAAAGCTAACATTTTTGATCGCTTTCCTGTTTTATGCGATGGACATATTGTTGCAATTGCCCCTGATTGTTCTAATTCGCAAGAACTTCTATCTCTGATTTCTTCATTGGCATTGGACTGGAGATCGCAGCCAAGGCATACTATTACAATTTACCCACCATTGCTAGAAGTTTTTAAGCAGTTGTGTGAAAATGCCTGGAAGCTCACAGAGTCTAAAGTGTGGACTCAAGAAGAACTCGAAGAAAGATTAATTCTGGCTGCCTGATTCTAGATTAGGCTGTTGTTGGGGCTGTACTTGCTGCTGGTGAGGTGCAGGATTTTGCTATCCATCGTCTCACTTCGTCCGCCGCTGCATCCATAGCAGTATTGCAATCAAGACCATCTTGGTCTATATATTTTTCAATCAAGTATGGAGAACACTTGCGTGGGAATACACCCAACAGCAGTAATTGAATCCGGCGCTCAGTTGGGAGAAGATGTGACGGTTGGGGCTTTTGCCTTCATTGATAGTCATGTCCAAATCGGCGATCGCACTATCATTGCCCCCCACGCAACCATTCTGCGATATACTACTTTGGGATCAGATTGTCAAGTTCATGCCAATGCGGTTTTAGGGGATTTGCCCCAGGATTTAGCCTATCAAGACCGCGAAAGCTACGTCAAAATTGGCAATAACTGCGCGATTCGGGAAGGTGTCACCATTCATCGCGGCACAAAGTTTGAAACTACTACCGAAGTCGGTGACGAGTGTTTGTTGATGGCGCACAGCCACGTTGCCCACAATGCCAAATTAGGCCATAGAGTAATTTTAGCTAATGGGGCGCTAGTGGCAGGATATGCCCAAATTGGCGATCGCGCTTTCATCAGTGGCAATTGTTTAGTCCATCAATTTGCCAGAGTCGGCAGATTGGCAATGATGGCTGGCGGTGCTGCTGTACAGAAAGATATCCCCCCCTTCTGCATTACCCGGAGTATGAGTCCCAATACCGTTATTGGGATTAATACCATTGGGATGCGGCGAGCGGGATTCAGTAGCGAAGAACGCCTGATTATGAAGCGAGCCTTTAAAGTTTTATATCAATCGGGCTTAAATGTTTCCCAAGCCTTAATCCAATTAGCCGAATTTGATTCCCCCTTGGTAGCAGAGTTTCGGGAATTTATTCAATCTTCCCAAAGAGGAATTTGTAAATTTATCAGAAGCAAGGAGTGGGCAGAGGAAAGTTCAGATGAGAACTAATTAACACCTAGCCGGAGGTTAACTCACTCAAATTGAGGCATTAACTGTAGAACTCCTAACGCGAAATCCTTCATAGGGAGCGATCGCGTTTCAAACAAAGCCATCATATCATTTAGGGTTGGATTGCCCCGCGATGCCCCAGTTAGTCCTTTGGCAATAATTAAGCCGCAATAGCCTTTAGTTTTTTTGCAGCGACGATCCCATTTTTGCCGTGCGGCATGGTGGGTAGGATCGTCTTGCAAAAATTCCCCAAAGAGATGCAGATTGCCATCTTCAGTTTGGAGAATACCTAAATCATAGCGATCGCCATCAAAGGGATCTTCTCCCGGATTAAACCCAATCCCTTTTAATCCACCCTCCAATTGAATTTGCTGGATTAACGCCTTGGCCTTGGGACGAGAAGTTTGAATTAAAATTACAGGCAACCCTTCTCCCTCAGTCTTAATTTCTTCTTGGGGTTGGAAGCATTCCACTGACTTTCGCAATGCTTCCACACTTTGCCAAGGCATCATCCCCAAGGTCAAGAAAGAATTTTTTGGTACTAAGTCATCCCGCAGAGGGACAGAATCATCGTCGTCATCGTCATCGTCATCGTCATCGTCATCGTAATAATAATCATCATCATCATCGTCATCGTCATCTTCAACTAAGGCAAATAATTCTGCCGCCACTTCCGGCAAGGTACTAACTTCTACCTGGAGAGGGGAAGGTTCTGCTGCCAACTTGGGCAAAGTAATCCGGAAGCGTTTGTTCGCTGTGGGAAATTCATCCCCAGCTAACTGCCGTTTAATTGACCGGAAAAACTTTTGCAGCGCCTCCAGTGCCACATAAACGATCAGCGCTTCTTCTTCATACAGGAAAGGACGCATTCCTTCTAAAGGATGGACATTACCAAAACCCGCTTGAATGATGGAGGCAGGCAAACTTGCCAAGTCAATTTCATCGTCATCTTCATCAATTCCCAGAGAGTTCTCTCCCAGTTGGAAGGTGACAAACAAACAATCTTGTCCTAAAAAAGCTTCTTCCATCTGCTCGAAAGAATCCTTCGCCACCACTGCGGCTCGAAATCGCTTCAGAGACTCCAGAGAACGGTAGAGCAGTACCCCATACTCCATTCCCAACATTCCCATCACCGAGACGTACAGCGTCCCCACATCCCATTTTTGGAGTTCAATGGCAATAATTTGGTGATCTGCTAGGAACCGCCACATCCCCTCTTTCCAGATTTCTCCAGCTTTTTTCTTTAACAGATCGGCATACTGGGCAGGCAGTCTAGGCGGTCGAGCATTGGCAGCTTCTTGAAATCCCCGGAAGAGTTCGTCAATCAGGGGGAGTTCTGGCACATAGTCAATGGCAATATCCAATTCTTGCAAAACGCCCCGCAAGAAAAATTGCAATTCTCGATCTTTGACGACAATTTTTTGGGGACGCGCTGGTTGAGATGCCCCTTGGGGGTTTTCTATTGCCCGGAGTAAAGTCCGCACAATTGCTTCTTGCCCAGTTTCTGGCTGTACCACATCCATCGCCCGGACAATGCCTTCTGAGCCATCTACCCACAGAATACATTCCCCCTGCGCTTCGGCATCTGGATCTAGGGGGTCTTCCAGGGGCTTAGACAGCAGACGGCGATCGCCCTCCCAAACACTGGGAATCTGCGGTAAATTTTGGAGCCGACGACGGGTGGAGCGATTAAGGGCAGGCATAGACAGAGCAGGTTAGTGAGAAAAAATTAGTCGATCGTATTGAATTCAGATCCTTATTTTGACATTCCCTACGCCTAGAATACTCTTCCTTTTTTAGGAAAGTAAGCGATCGCCAAATAATCAGGAACTCCAAACCAGGTTTGAGTGATTTGCCCTGTCCCGCACAAAAAGCTACCATGAGGTTAACAGAGCCACCGTCAGATTTAGGAGTAGTAGCAATGGTACAGGCAACTCGACCCCAACAAAAGGGCATCCAGATCGCGGAAGGGGCTAGAAAGCACCTACTGTTTTTGGCGGAAAAACAAGGTACTAAAGATTTGTGCCTGCGGGTGGGTGTCCGTCAAGGGGGTTGTTCGGGAATGTCTTATATGATGGATTTCCAAGAACCCAGCCAAATCCGGGATGACGACCAAGTTTTTGATTACGAAGGCTTCAAAATCGTTTGCGACCCCAAGAGTATGTTATATCTATATGGCTTGGTACTGGACTATAGCGACGCGATGATTGGCGGCGGGTTCCAGTTTACTAACCCCAATGCTGCCCAAAGCTGCGGCTGTGGTAAGTCTTTTGGCGTATAAAGCCTCTAGGAATTTTAGATTGGGGATTTGGCAGCTAAAATTGCTGGATGTCAATCCCTAATAATTTTGGGTAATTTATCTATGACTGAACAAGTTGTTTCTCTGTTTGACGATGGTATCCAGCGCTATCTGGCGGGCGAAGGCCCAGATACGCTGATTCCAGTTTTTCAAGAGGTCTGTAAGATTGAACCCAAGAATGGTGCAGCTTTTAGTTGTTTAGCTTGGCTGTATTTATTGGATAATCAACCCAATCCTGCTTACAAAGCTGCCCAAAAAGCAGTTAAGCTCGATCCATCGGCTCCCCAAGGGCGGGTGAATTTGGCGATCGCCATGTTAGAAACTAATCAAAAGGGCGTTCGTCCCCATATCGAAATTGTCCAGCAGTTGATGGCAGGAGCAACTGAAGCGAAGGAAAGTGTGGCGGAAAATCTGGCGGATGGTTTAGAAAGAAAGCCGGATTGGAAAAGTTTGCAGCGGGTGAAAAGTTGGTTATTTCCGGACTGATTCCTTATGTCTTTATCGAAGACTCGATTAATTGGCCTCAAAGCCGATCAATTTCGCCATCCCCTAGACTTGGAAGCAACTACCAGTCTCAAGCAATTGCCGGGGATGGATTTGTTGGTGAGAAGTTTGTTGGGGCCGACGGCGGAACAGTTTTTTTATCTGAATAATATTGGCAGCAGTATTTTGGTGGGGGAAAAGCAACTGCCTCAACTCCATGAATTATTGTTAGAGGCTTGTCAAATTCTGGACTTGGAGCCACCCCAACTCTATGTCAAAGCTTCGCCAGTTCCCAATGCCTATACTTTTGCGATGCGAGGCAAGCAACCTTTTATTGTCGTACATACTTCATTAATTGATTTGCTGACTCCGGCAGAGGTGCAAGCGGTACTTGCCCATGAGTTAGGGCATCTGAAGTGCGACCACGGGGTTTATCTGACGATGGCAAATTTGCT
Source organism: uncultured cyanobacterium (assembly GCA_936920195.1). GTDB lineage: Bacteria > Cyanobacteriota > Cyanobacteriia > Cyanobacteriales > FACHB-T130 > CAKZHE01. The sequence continues at coordinate 23,467 of CAKZHE010000168.1, forward strand.
AGTATTGGCGGCGGGACTTTTGCCTACTTGGGGAACGGCGATCGCCCAAGGTTTACAAGCTAAATTATTAGAATGGTTGCGCTGTGCTGAATTTACTTGCGATCGCGCCGCCTTGCTAGCCATTCAAGACCCCCAAGTGGTAGTATCGCTGTTGATGAAACTAACTGGTGGTTCGCCCTCTTTAGCCAATCAGCTAAATCCGGAGGCGTTTCTAGCTCAAGCCAGAACTTACGATCAAATTAGTAGCACTCAGTTCGGAGAAATGCTAAAATCTTCTCAGGTTGAGCAGCTAACTCATCCTCTGCCCGTTCTCCGGGCAAGAGAGATTGACCGCTGGGCGAGCAGCAAAGATTATCAAGATCTTTTCTTAAAGCAGTCCATGTGTTATAGTGATAAAGTTGCATCCCAGGGCGGGTGGCGAAATTGGTAGACGCACCACACTCAAAATGTGGCGAGGTAACCCCTCATGAGAGTTCGATTCTCTCCCTGCCCATAAAACCAAACTATCTATAATTATCGTGCGTGTAGCCTATGGCTAGGCTGTTGACTTTGCGAGTTTTTTAGCAATTTTATTCATGCAATAACCGTGTTTGATATTCTCACTCCCCTTGAACTGGTTCCCAGGCTCTGCCTGGGAACCGATTCCAGAGGCTCTGCCTCGCTTGGCGCTGATACGAGGCAGAGCCTCTCAATGGGCATTCCCAGGCAGAGCCTGGGAACGAGTAAACAGATCGGAAACTGCATGAACAAAAAGCCCCTAAAAAGGCACAAAGTGAACAGCCTAGGTTCCTGCTCATATTGAGAAAGATAAAATCATAAGTTGAAAAAGTAAAATTGTCAATCCTGCCATCAATAATAAATGGGGGAGATTGCTGAATAACCTTTGCGCCGCAGTTTCGGCATCGCCTCGCTTGGTAATTCGCAGCAAGGGATAAGGACTAAAAACCATTGCGGAAAGTAGGGTTACTCCTTGCAAAAACTGCGCGACATCTAAACTCCAGGTTAGGGTTGGTAATCCCGCACCGCTGTATCCCAAAGAACGAGCCAATACTGGCAAAATTTGTCCAGCTTCGGTAATGACAGCGGGAACATAGTGTGCTAGATTTGCCGCCAGGACAAAGGGAAGATAGGCGTAAATAATCGTCAGGTAATCGGGTTGTTGGCGATCGCAAAAACGAGCGATCGCATGGGTAATATAAGTTAGTATTGCCGGAATACTTAATAATGCCAAAACAATCGGTAAACTGGTGAGTAAATGGTCGGCATCCACAGGCACATTTTTCCATCCTAGCCAGCTTAAAATAGTTTGGGAATGGTGCATAAACACTCCCCCAAACAATAGCAACAATAATGCTGCTTCTGCCCAAAAACCCTGATGATTGTCTAATAAATCTGAGGCAGGAAAGCGTAAATTCAATTGCGGCGAACGATTTGGGCAAGTTTTCAAACAAGTCATACACAACATACAATCCCGGTTATCTGGCAATTGAGCCGGATGGGAATAAAGCGGACAACCATCACTTGATTGTCCTTCATTTGGTAGCGCATCGGCAAAATTTAGGGGAGTTTCCGCACTCCCTTTATAACAGCCAAATGTACTGCACTGACTACCGCAAACTTGCTGAGGCGATCGCAATTCCGTCATCGCCAGTTTAGCAAACATTCCATTCATCCCGCCAATCGGACAGAGATAGCGACACCACAGCCGCCGCTCGTAAATCAAACTAAATATCACGGCTCCGGCAGTAATTGCTACTAACAACCAAGCCGAAAGATAGGCATGGTGGGGCAAATCCCAAAGTTTTTCCCACAAATAAATAATTACAAACCCAGCAAATAATATCCACGCTCCCCAACGATTTAACCATTGGGTATTCCAAGACAGTTGCTGGCGAGGAAATAGCCATAGGGAAAGACGGCGCATCCATTCACCTGCAATCATAAAAGGGCAAACTGCACACCAGATTCGTCCTAAAAAGGCAAATAAAAATAGATAACCAGGCCACCACCAAGCCCAAAATAGATTTAGGGTGATGCTGCTATCTCGCGACTGGGAACCGACAAACCCTAGAATTGTAATTGGCAAAAAGATTGCCATCATTACTGCCCAAATCCCCTCTGGATACCAGCGACTCAGAAACAATTTTCGCAACCAGGGAACATGGGTGAGTAAGTCAATCCGAAAAGCGTTTTTGGTTGATTGTACTGACCACAAAGCTTGTTCTGAAATGACAGCTTGCTCGCTGGGAGTCATAATTACGGCTCGGTGCAGTATTTCTGCCAACTCCGCTAGATTGCCGGGATAGTCGTAGCTAATGAGGCGGCGTAAATCGGCTCGATCTAGTTGGAGGAGGGGGCGATTTTGTTCGCGACAAAATCGGTTCAAAAAGTATTGAGCAAAGTCGGGAATATCAGCTTTGCGTTGGGAGAGATTAAATAGTTTGATGGCAATGATTTCAATGTTGGAAGAATTGAGTTTGTCAGGAGATGCCAGGATTAAACGCACCCAAGATTGCACTGGCTGAGGGGTTTCTGAAGATAATTGCTGGCTGTCTAAAATGCCATGATTGGGGAGAATTAAGCCTGTTTTGAGATAGTGAATTAAGCGAGTGCGATCGCCTGCGCTCAAGACATGAATATTATCTAGTAATAGCGTTCCTCGTTCTAACAATTCCAGAATACCGGGTTGGTTATTGATTCTACCAAACAACACATCGGTATTAATTCTGCCATCGCTTGTCCGAGGTAATTCCAGACAATCCAATTCGGCAAAAGGGCAGTCGGCTAATGGCGATCGCAGGTGAATTAATCCCGCTAAAAAGGTTTTTCCCGTACCTGGTTGAGCTTGCAATACGACAGGTTGGAGATTGGATGCAGCTAAGTCAATTTGTTGCCCCAGTTTTTGAGTAGCTTTACTATTGCCGAGAATAGTTTCCCCCGTGGGAATATGTTGAATATAGGGTTGCAAACCTCGAATTCGTTCTTCTTCCCAAGCAATGCGACTGGCAAATTGATCTAATTCTTGCATCAACAGGGAATGAAGCGCTTGTTGAATTGCTGGATAGTCTGTCACCAACGCTAAAAATTGAGTCTGGGGTAAAAATAGAATTTCGCTATTGATCGGGGCGATCGCGCTGCTATGATAAGTACCTTCAGCGGAACTAGCCACTAGCGTATAACCAAACAAATCACCGGGATGGCGGTAGCGAATGGAAAACTTGCCAATGGGTGACTGTCGGAAAATTTCTACTTTTCCGGACTTGAGCAAATACAACCCAATGGGAGTTTGTCCTTCTTGATAAATTAGGGTTTCTGGGATTACGGAAAAACTATGAAACGATCGAGCGATCGCTTGCATAGCATTTTCTGGTAAACTGCTCCAAATTCTCTGACTGCCCAACCATTCCCTATATTCTGCTATTACTTGATCGTCGCTAGCAATAGGGCAATCGATTAGCAGCGGCAATGGTTGATCTAGGGTTGGTGGCATTGAGTGAGATGGGAAAATGCTCGTTAATGCAAACTTAGAATCCATCTCTATTTTAGCACAAGATTTTATGCAAAGCCGTCCTAGAAGGCTACTGAGCCTGTCGAAGTAAGGACGGGGTTTCAAACTAGGCTGTTGACTTTGTGCCTTTTTATGGAGTTTTTGCTCATGCAGTTTATGATTCACCTGCTTTTTGCTAGTTTCCATGCTCTGCATGGAAACTAGCAAAAGAATAAGAGCATAATTATCGCATGAATAAAACCGCTGAATAAAACCGCTTAAAAACTCGCAGAGTCAACAGCCTAGTTTCCCACCCATTTTCCTGATGAAAGTCGCCAATAACGGAGATTCAGTCTCACAAAGCGCAAGCAGCGCAACCAAGCTTTTGCGGGACGATCGAAAAAGGTGAAAATATCTCCAAAGCCTTGATAGGGATTTTGATGGTGCTGCCAGTGTTGCTCTGGGGTGATGATGAACGCCACTTGGCACAATCCCGCTAAGAAGGGTGGAGTTTGCCAACCTAAACTGGTAGTATGTCGCCACCAGACATGAAAAAGACCAAGAAGTAGACCAGCGATCGCACCGGGAGCAGATTCCCACCAAAGGAATGGAGCAACAAGTAGATAGGGAAGTGCGCCTAGAATGCCGTCTAGCAGCACTTGGGCATCAAAAGTCAGAATAGCATAGTGACGGAAGTTTTTCTTTGCCGAGTGATGGGTGCGGAGGTGTAGGCGACCAAAAACGTGTTCCGGGACATGGTAGCAGAAAGTGGAGAGCAGATCTCCAATCAAGAGCAATAGTAAAGCAACAGCGATCGCTTCCGACATATTTGCGCCTCAACCTTTTAACTAGCCAGTAAACTAGACGCTGGTTAAAAGCCGTTAAGCATTCGGTTAAATCTCCCCATCACCCCATCACCCCATCTTCCCCTGTAAATAGGGCAATACCTTATTTTTATAAAGGCGGCGAAACTTGTTTTTATAAACATAGAGGTAGCGATAGAAATCCTCCACTTGCAAAGACAATTCCGCAGATAAACCAGACTTACCCCAAGCATCCTGTTGAAACTTGCGGCGACAAAAACTCATCGGTTCCGCATAAACTTGGGAACTAGCTAACATCGGTTTTGGTCCGCACCAGTGAATTACCGTCGCATCTTCCCCTTGTACTGCTGGTCCCGCTGCCGTCATCGGAAAGCGCTTTTGCAAAGCTTCCAGGGGAAAATCTGGGACTAAAAATTGCCAATCTTCTTGCCCTAGGCGAATTTTTCCTTCATCTACACCTCGGAAAATCATAAAATTCAAAAAGCCCATTTCGCCATACTTAAACACTTTGGGATATTTCTCCACAAAATCCAGAATGGCAATATAATCATCTAAGTTGAAAACATCCCGTTTAGCAAAGAAACAGCCCGTGCAGAAATAATTATTGCGATATTTCTGCCAAGGAAAATTCGGATAATGCTGCTCAATTCCCGGCAAATCGAAAAAGAATTCTGCCACCGCCTCATCAGAATATTCATAACAAGGACGATCGATAATAAAGTCAAATTTCTCAAAGTTGGCAAACTTGAGCAAATTGCCCCAGACAATCGTATCCGCATCCAGCACCAAAAAATTTTGCCAAGGACTTTCCCAAAAAGCGATCATCTTGGTTTTGCCCCAACCAAAGCTCCGCTGCCGCAAAACTTGATGCTTCACGTTAAGATGATTGATGACCCGGACGTTATATGCTTTTTCTAGATCGCTGACCGAAAAAGTCCCATCCACCAACAAGCAAATTGGCACGTCACCTAAAAAATGTCGGATACTGGCACAGCAGCCCTTAGCAAAAAGATAATCCTGGTCGCAACAGGCGACGATAACGCCAAAATCTTCCATAATTTTATTTAAGCTGCCTTGGTGTTGGTTTGCGCTCTACGCTCAATAATATCAAACCTGAAAGATGCCCTGTTGACATCCTCCCCGGCCTAAAGGCACGGGGATTCCTAAACCTCACGATTTAGGTTTCTGCTTCATAGCACCAGCCTTCACAGATTTACTCTGTTCTGGTCTTACAGTCGCTCCACAGACTGACACGGCAAGTCCTGCCGCCAAAATATTTTTCGATGCGTTTAGGTCGCGGTCATGTTTCGCCCCGCATTCAGGACATTCCCACTCCCTAATATTCAACGGCATCTTGTCCGCTATATGCCCACAATTCCCACACCTTTTAGAGCTAGGGAAATAGCGGTCAATTTTCACCAGTTCTCGACCGTACCACTGGCATTTATAGGTAAGTTGTCTGGTCAATTCACCCCAAGAGGCATCGCTAATTGCATTCGCCAACTTGTGATTTTTAACCATGTTTTTGATAGCCAAGTCCTCAACCACAATCGTTTGGTTTTCACGTACCAGTTGAGTCGTCAGCTTATGCAAAAAATC
>CAKZHE010000169.1 GCA_936920195.1 uncultured cyanobacterium
AAAGTGCGCCGCAACAGCGACTCTTGCTCGGTCGTTGGGTAAAATCGGTAACTAAAGGCTTTTTCCATAGTTCACATCCTAGCATCAATTTTGTGATTGCGTTAAACTAAGATAAAGCCGTCCTGAGCTTCGCTAAAGGACGGGGTTTCTACCCAATTTTTCGATGAAGGAATAGCTGAATTACTTTTTAGCGGCGGTTGTTTCTCTCCCTTGCCATCATTACACCTATGCCACAACCTTTCAATCGTCTGGGCTACTCCAAATCTATCACCCCAACCGTAATTCAACCCAACATCTGAGAAAATTCTGTTTGACCAAGCCTAACCCAGCCATGTCCATTAATCTAGAAGGCGATTTAGACCAGGCGATTTGGAGCTTTGAAGAAATCCAGGCGGAGCTAAACTACAAGCAAGCTCAGGATTCTTTACGCGGACTGGTAACTAATTTGGATCTTACCCCCCAAGAGCAAACTGGTTTGGAATCAGAGATTACCTCTTTGATCGATCTTATGGACAAATTGGAAAACTCTTGCGTCCAAATTGCCGCTTTTGGCATGGTAGGCAGGGGCAAATCTTCGATTCTCAACGCTTTGTTGGGGCAGAATGTCTTTGAAACAGGTCCCCTACACGGAGTCACTCGCACCAATCAACAAGCCAACTGGTTGCTCAACCCAGAAGTTGTCGATATTGCCCATCCGGAATATGAGGTGTTGCGGGTAGCTTTACCGGGAATGGGGAAATCCCAAATTCAGTTAATTGATACTCCGGGAATTGATGAAGTAGATGGAGAAACCCGCGAAGCTTTGGCGTTACAGGTAGCCAGACAAGTAGATTTAATTTTATTTGTCATTTCCGGCGATATTACTAAGGTAGAATATGCGGCTTTGTCTCAACTGCGGGAAGCTGGCAAACCGATGCTGCTGGTATTTAATAAAATCGATCAATATCCCGAAGCTGACCGGATGACAATTTACCGTAAAATTCGAGATGAACGGGTGCGACAATTATTATCACCCCAGGAAATTGTCATGGTAGCAGCTTCTCCCCTGGTAGCGGAAGCCGTGCGCCGTCCGGATGGTAGTCGAGCGGTACAACGGAAAGTTGGTAAGCCCCAGGTACAGGATTTAAAGTTAAAAATTTTGGAGATTCTGCACCAGGAAGGTAAATCTTTGGTGGCGCTGAATACGATGCTCTACGCCGATGATGTGAATGAGCAATTGGTACAGCGGAAAATGGCAATTCGGGAGGAAAGTGCTAATCAATTAATTTGGAAAGCTGTCATAGCTAAATCAATTGCGATCGCACTTAATCCAGTCACTGCTATTGATATTATCAGTGGTGCTGCCATTGACGTTGCCACCATTATCGCATTATCAAAACTCTATGGCATTTCTATGACTCAAACCGGAGCCTTAAGTTTACTCCAAAAAATCGCCATTAGTATGAGCAGCATCAGCGCCAGCGAATTAGTTGCCAGCCTGGGATTAAGTTCTTTAAAAGGGATTTTAGGACTTTCTGCCCCCTTCACTGGCGGTGCTTCTTTAGTTCCCTATCTTTCCGTTGCCGTTGCCCAAGCTGGTGTCGCCGGAGTTTCTTGTTATGCCATCGGGCAAGTTACCAAAACCTATCTTGCCAGCGGTGCTTCTTGGGGAGCCGATGGACCAAAAGCCGTTGTCAGTCGCATCCTAGAATCTTTAGATGAAGCCTCAATTTTGAATCGAATTAAACAGGAATTGAGCGCCAAACTGAATCGCCCCAATTTTCAATAAACCCAAACTGGCACTCTTTTATAAGCAGGCGTACCGCTTTGAGGATCAATTTTTGCAGTAAATAAGACATTAGCTTCAGGATAAAACATAAAAGCTACACCTTCGCGAATCGCCCCCGGAATAACTTCAATATTGGGTAATTCTCCCGCATCTCCCCTCACCGTGACTCGTTGCTGGGGCTGAAAACCAGCTTTTTGCATATCCAGGGAATTCATTAAAATGCAATGACGATGGGGCATCCCGCGATATTTATCTGCTTGACGATATACCACCGTATTATGCTGACCATAACTGCGTCCCGTCCCTAAAATTACCATAATTCCGGATTGATTTTCTGCCATCCCCAAGGCTGCTTTAGTAGGCAAGGATAATGGTGGTAAATCAGTTACAAACATTTGGGCTTTGCCGTCAGCTGTGGGAAATTTAGGTTCGGTAAAAATCCGTCCTTCAATTACAAATTCCTGTTTATTTTGGTCAATTTCGCCAATCTTTTGATAACCAGGAATAGTTTTAGCAATTAATTCTCGGATATAAGCCGTATCTTGCAATTTACGCCAGTTAATTGGCGCGTCACCATGCAACCGTTGGGCGATTTCGGTAATTAATTCTATTTCCGAAATCAGGTCAGCATCAGGTGCTTGTAGATGACTTTTACCCTCGTCATTTAACCTGACAAAGTTATTCCCTGATTCAGTGGTAGTTTTATGGGGATTTTCAAACCGATTAAAAACTGGTAAAATTAATGTTTGGTATTTGCCCAAACCATGAAAGTGGCCTAAATTCGGTTTGGTAGCGACATAAAAAACCGTTTCAATTTGGGATAATGCTCGTTGTGCTTGCTGTAAATTTGGGTTGGCAGCGTAGAGATTTCCCCCTAAACAAAAGAGCGTATCTATCTTCCCTAATTCTGCTGCGTCAATTAAGTGCCGGGTATGATATCCCGGCGTTTCGCTCAGAGGCTTTCCTAACAGTTGGGATAGGGCTTGTTTAATTTCCGCCCGTAAATTGGGGTTGACACCCATTGAACCAAATCCCTGCACATTAGAGTGTCCCCGAATGGGCATTGTGCCTGCTCCCAGTTTGCCCGCATTACCTGTAATTAAGGCAGTATTAGCAATACTGAAAACATTATCTACCCCATTGGCTTGTTGAGTTATGCCCATTGCCCAAGCAAAAACTACCCGCTCCGAAGTACCAATCATATAAGCCGTGGCAGTAATTTCTTCTTGGGATAATCCGCAGGTGCTAGTAATGGCATCCCAAGAGATATTTCGGGCATAATCTAAAACTGCTTGCCAGTTTTGGGTATAGGCATGGAGATAGGCAGTTTTAATCAGATTTTGTTCAATTAAAGATTTTTGCAAACCTACAAATAGGGCGACATCGCTACCAGGTAGGAGTTGCAAATACAGGGAAGAAATATCAGAACCACCTTTCAGGAAAGATTTAATTGGAAAGGCGGGAGAACCAAATTTAACTAAACCGATTTCAATTTGAGGATTAATAATAATTACTTTGCCACCTCTATCCCGCAACTGGATTAATTCATTCATCAATCGGGGATGATTGGCAGGAGCATTAGAACCAATTAAAACTACACAATCGCTGTGTTTGAGGCTCTCTAAACTAACCATTGACGTGCCGGAGCCAAAAACATTTTTTAAACCAACAGTTGAGGGGGCATGGCACAAATCCGCACAATCGGCTAAATTATTACTACCAAGCGATCGCATCAACAATTGCCATAAAAAACCAGCTTCGTTGGCAGAACGTCCCGAACTATAGCTAGCAATCCGTTCTGGTGGTAAACTAAAGGCACGGGTCGCAATTTGATATACTTCTGCCCAACTAATCCGTTCGTAATGGGAAGATCCCGATCGAAGAATTACTGGATAACTTAGTCTACCTAAGCGATCGCACTCTTGGGAAGTAAGTTGTTGTAATTGACTGAGACTATATGTCTGGAAAAAATCTGGTTTAATCCCCGGTTGCAATTCGGCAGCGATCGCTTCTACACTTTTAGCACAGCGTTGTAAATATTCTCCCGCTTCATTCACAAATCCCCCGTTTTGTCCCCCAGTTCCCCAAGCGCAGGATAAACAAGCACTTTTATGATTGAGGGTTTGCCATAGTTGCAACCCTGTCGGCGAGAGCGTTTTTTCTACCCAGTATTGGATTACGGGTAAACCACCCCCAGCAGACGGGCTAGACTCTGTGGTAGGGTGGGAGTTATCGAGCGATCGCTTTTGGTGTGGCATCGGCTTGTTCTCTCAGGAATAAAAAATCAATCACTTGATTCTAATCTTATGACAATTCTTGATGAAAGGTAAAACTATTATGTTTGCAATCATGCAACGCCTGTTTCCAATCCCAAATTTTGATGCCTAAGTGAGAAAATCTGCGAAGATCGGACAGATTACCAGTGACGATAATTATTTCATCAAAATCTTTTTTAATCGATAATGCTTGAGTTACCAAAATTACATCAACATCTATATTTTTCCTATCGGCGGTAGGTTGGCTATTGAAGCGAAGATCCGCCCATAGATCGCAAGCATCAGTCAGAGTTATTGATGGTTCCAGAGGAATAAGTCTATTTGTTTGTCTGTATCTATTTAACTTACTCAGACTTTTGCGAGCTTCGCTATTACCTTTTAGATCTTGGAGCATAAGCTCTCTTCTAATTTCATAATCAATAATTTCTGGAATTCGTAAAGCAATTTCATTCTCAACCATAAACTCTATCCATCTAGTTACATCAGCAGATGGATGACGCTTGATGATTTCACCAAGAGGTCCGCTGTCGATTACTGCTACCCTGTTCATTCTCTATTCAATAAATTGTTTTAACATTTCGTCAAAGGCTGCTACTTCCTCTGGGATATATTCACCCTGTCTGGCTTCTTCCATGTCTGCAATTAGCATCATCATAAAGGCTTTTTCCTCTTCCCAGTCAATCGACGAAGTTGGCTCCTCAAGCATAGCCTTTAATTCCTGCGCCTCTTTAAAATTAGATAGTTCTGCATCTGCTTTGGCTTTGGACAATATCAAAGATACGCAGGATGTTACAGCATTTTTGTATTCATCAAAAAAGTTCCGAAAATATCCAGTTTTTAATCCATCTTTGATTGACAGGAGAAACAAATAGATCTGAAACTTTAATTTTTTTATCTTCTGTTTTAAACCTTTTGCCGCGCCCGCAAGAAAGTTAGATTCCTCTTGATGATTTTTGGCAATTTTTTCTAGAGTTTCTTTTTCTTCCGCAGGAAGTTCTGCCCAATAAAGTTCGGCAAATTGTTTTCCTTGCTGATATCCCAGAATGTATTGCTTGATTTGGTCTAATTCGTCTTTGGATTGAATAGCATTATCTAATCTGCCCATCCATTCAAAACCCAATGCGTTTATTTGAACAAGATTGAGCCAGCTTTTTAGATCGTTGCCAAATTTAGTTTCACTAACTTCTGGATATTGATTAATAAAGATGGTAATCAGCCTACTAATTCTATACAATTCTGCGGATCTTTTCAACAAATTATTTTCTGCCGAAGCTTTTTTGAGCATTGACAGTAATTTCGTAACCAGTTTATTGCTAATTTCTTTAAAGCCTTCATTGCCATCGGCAGACTTAGCATATTCTTCTTCAAGCGTTTGCCTAAATCTATCAATGTCACTCTGGAGGTTGGTTTTAAAATCGTGGTTATAGTCTAAGATGTTTTTAATCATTGGTATTGGGGGGTGGGAGTTATCGAGCGATCGCTTTTGGTGTAGCATCGGCTTATACGCTAAAGTTTTGCCAGTCTTTCGACTCTAATCTACGGAATGTGGGCTTCAGCATTCCTAGGGAAACATATCGGCTCCAGTCGGAGCAATATTGCCGCTAATCGTTGTACTACCATTAAGATTAGCATTACCACTTACTTTCATCAATCCACCGCCCAGATTCGTCGCTTGATTCCCTGTCACCGTAGTATTGTTAATATTCAATGTGGCATTATTGCCCATCCAAATTCCTCCTCCCTGATTATTAGAAATATTACCAGAAATACTACTATCGGTAATCGTCGTTGTTTCATTAATCACAAATATTCCTCCCCCAAAACCTTGCGAACCGCTACCTGTCACCTGATTGCTAACCAGTTGGGAACTGTCGATAACCGCAGTATTTCCATTGTAGAGTTGAAGAAATATACCACCTCCCTGAAAAATTGCTGTATTGCTGGTAAATTTGCTGCTACTAATAGAAATTTTGCCACTACTCCCATTGCCACCATCTATATAGATAGCCCCACCACCACCACCAGAACCAGAAATCAAAGATTTATTACTTGTAAAAGTGCTGTTACTGACAGTTAAATCGCTCAGTAAATTATTGATTGCTCCCCCATTATAAGCAGAATTTCCAGTAAAGGTACAGTTATTAATTGTGACTGTACTTTCGCTGCTAATATAAACGGCTCCCCCGCCATCAAACAATCCATTTTGAGTAGAAGTATTATTGGTAAAGGCACAATTTGACAGATTTAGTTTGCCGCGATAACCGCTCATTAATCCCCCACCCTGCCCAGAAGTAAAGCCATCAGCAATGGTAATGTTTCGCAAAGTAAAAGTGACATTACTCAGGGTAGAAAAAACTCTGGTAGTACCACCACCGCTGAGAGTAATTAACCCGCTACCATCAACGGTGGTGGTGGTACTAATTTCTTTTTCGGTAGTAATGGGCATCGTATAAGGACTAGAACCGCAGTTAAACCCAATTATTCCCCCACCTGCTAAGGCACTTTCTAATGCTGATTCGGTACAACTAGCTGGGGTTCCTGTGCCAACAATGGCGGTGGCATTAGCAGGAATTGGGGTGACAGAATTATTATTAGAACTTGTACTACTATTAGAACTTGTACTGCTAGGACTAGGACTAGGACTAGGAGTAATTTTTGTGGAGTTAATGCTAGAAGTTGAACCACCACCACCGCCACCACCACCGCCACCACCGCCTCCTCCAGAACTGCTACCTCCAGAAGATGTTGTGCCAATAGCAGAAGGAGTAGAACTTCCACCCCCAGAAGAACCACCGCCGCCTCCTCCTCCAGAAGAATTTCCGCCCCCAGAAGGAGAACCTCCACCTCCAGAAGAAGATGCCGGAGGTGGGGTATATGGAGGTAATTGGGCGGTATATTCAGGCCAAAATTCTAGTCCACTGCTGTTTATTTCTATGTAGCGAGTATTGGAAATGCGGTTTTTTTTGCCATCAACAAAATAGAAAAATATATCAGAAAAGAGACTGGGATTAGGACTATATCTAGAATCAAAACTGATCCAGTATTCGCGACCGCAACTCAAAAGACTAACTCTAGACATTTCTAAAAATGAATCTAAAGAATTTTGATTTTTTGAAGAGCTATTTAATTCCTGAAAAGGAGTAATTTGGCTGCGAGTTCCAGGTTTATAACTATAAATTACGTTATAAGCTTTACCATCTGGATTAATGGCTATTGAAGGGGCAGTGACAATTTTTGAACCGCAAAGATCTGTTTTGGTATCCTGGGGGTAAATTATACTGATATTTGGGGGAGATGCTGTTAAGCTGTTGGCTCCCAGGAAAGAAAATAATAGGGTAGCCATCAAGCTAATCAGTGCTAGGGCAACGAAATGTCTTGGTTGCACGATCTACCTCAAGAATGCGATCGCCTGCTGGTAAAGTTATGAAGCTGGAATTGCTCCAATGTTCCGACTTAATTCCCCAAAGCCGAAGAATAGGCTGAGATTTGGATCTTTATTGATCGTGCGTAAAACCCCGTCCCCTTGTGGGCGGGGATGTAAGCGCGGTTAAACTAGGGGGTTCGACACCC
>CAKZHE010000170.1 GCA_936920195.1 uncultured cyanobacterium
CTTTTGTTGGTTCACTTTCATCCCGTCACTCACCCTATCGGGTAGAGTGCGGGACTTCCCGTTCGCATTAGTTAAATTAAGCTTTAGAGAGGAGTAAAGCGATCGCTTGTCGCAATGCTACACCAGCCGCAGACGTTCGGGCAATCTCTTCGGCTTTTTCATCCCATTGGAGCAACTGGTTTTGAAACATATCTTCATTTCTAGCTCGCTTCACCACTGCCTGTCCAATAATTCGCCGCTGAATTTCTTCAGTGGCAAACCCATGTTGCGTCAGAAAGTTTAACAAGCGCTGCACATTACCCACAATTTGTTCGGGACTTTGGGCATAAATAATTCGTTGAATCTGATTGGTAGCATCATTATATACCCGCAGTCGTTGTTCCGCATTGGGAGCAGGCGGGGATTGGGCCGGAGTTGGTTCTTCTTCTGGCTGACTGGCAGAACTGGGAAGAGGATTATTTTGCAGCAAATTCAAAATCGTAGAGCGGTGATTTAATAGACTTTGGAGCATTTCGGTATATACTGCTAAAATTCGCTCAATCACCGTTTGCGGATTAACCGAAAAATTTGCGGCTAGGCGTAGTAGATAGCCATCTTCTAATGTTTGATACGCCGCAATAGTGAGACGCAAACCAGCCTGTTCTCGTTCTACCAAAGTCAAAGTAAAGGCTAATGCTTCCCAATTCGGTAGGGTTGACCAGCGGATTTCAATTTTGGTATCTTCAGAAGATTGCTGGCCTAGTTCCCCTGGTTCAAAATCGCGCCCAATCGGAAAGCGATCGCTCGGACTTTTGGTAGCATGATTAAACTTCTGGTAAACATAACGGCAATCAACTTTAGAAAGATCGACATCATTAATATGCCAATTATCAATACAGCAACCAGTCATTTCTGCCTGTTCCAAGTTAGTCCGAATTAAATGACTTTCCAGGAGAAATGCCTCGCTCAAATTAGCTTCGCTCAACATCGTATCGCTGAGATAGGCTCCACTGAGATCCGCTCGCCGCAGATCTGCCCCCCGCAAATTAGCTTCGCTCAAATCGGCTCGCAACAAATAAACATCTGAGAGGGTGGCTCTGACTAAATAAGCTTTTCGCAGACTCGCTTTAAGTAAATAGGCTCCACTCAAATTAGCTCGACTCAAATCAGCACTATGCAGATTAGCTTCGCTTAAATCTGCTCCTACCAAAATTGTCCGGTGTAAGTCGGCTTCACTCAGATTAACCGCTCGCAAATAAGCACCGCTCAAATCCGCTTCAGTTAAATTAGTGCCAATCAAAATCGCATCTCGCAAATTTGCTTCTTCCAGATGACTTTCTCGCAAACTTGCCCCAGTTAAATTCGCGGCAATTAAACTACAACGGCGCAAATTAGCTTCATTAATTTCTGCTCCATTTAGTTGCACATTATTTAGTTTAGCCCGCTCCAAATTAGTTTGGTTGAACTTCACTCCTTGAAGATTTGCCCCACTGAAATCGGCATCAGACGCGATCGCCCAACTGATCTCTGCCTCTGGTAAATGGGCTAAACGCAAATCTATCTTATTTAACTTTGTGCGACTTAAATCGCAATTCTCTAAATTGGCTCCGCTGAGGTTAACATTTTGCAAGTCCGCCTGTTGCAGGCAAGCCCCAATTAGTGTAGCTTTGGTTAAAGATGCCCAACTGAGTTTTGCCCCAGTTAAGTTTGCCCCTGTCAAGTCAACATCGCGCAAATTGACTCCGCTGAGACTGGCTCCACTCAAGTCAATATTGGCAAAATTGCGCTCTCCTTGGCGGTACTGATCGAGAAAATTTTGTAGTTGCACTGAAAAAAGCGATATTTAATATAGAGTCTGATTTCTGCGAGAACAATTTATGCCTCAGACACCCCCTGGTACAGTTTCTCGGTATGTGGTTCGTGATGCTACAACATTTCGGCAGGAGCCGACGATTGTAGGCACAAAAGTGATGGTACGGGATATTGTGGAAATTTGGCGATCTGGTGTTGCCCCTGAGCATATCCCGGCGCGATTATTTAATTTGATTTCAGCCGCTCAGGTGTTTGATGCACTTGGGTTTTATCTGGATAATCAGCCAGAGATTGATGACGATATCGAGTGGTATCGAAGTCACCCACCTTTTAATGTACCAGCAGAATTACGGTTAAATCCGCTGCGGAAAGAGGTAGCGCTGACCATTGAAAGTACCCGGCACGAGCAGAATACTGAACTTGAATGGACTGAGGATTCATGATTCGGTACATTAAGGATATGGCAACTTAGCTAGGTGAGAATAGAAAAGTATGTTAGCCCTGAGTTATCCACACATCGAAAAAGATGAAGACCAGCCAGCACGATTGCAACGGTTGCCACGAATTAGAATTGCCCAAATTGTGATGGACTATATTGCCTATGGTTGGTCAGTAGAAGAAATCTGTCGCCAGCACCTTTATTTAACATTAGCCGAAGCTCATGCAGCAATGGGCTACTATTTTGACCATCAAGAAGAAATTGACCAAGAAATTAGACAGGAGTGGCAGCAAGTCCAAGAAGATATGACTCAAGCCACCAATTCACCTTTTTACCTTCGTCTGAAAGCTAAAGGGCTACTGTAAATGGCGATTGCTTTGTACATGGATGTTCATGTTCCTCAAGCAATTACCGAACAGTTGCGTCGTCGAGGTATAAACGTATTAACAGCATTTGAAGACGGGACTCAAGAACTTTCTGACGATCTCCTTTTGGCAAGAGTAACTGAACTTAAGCGCGTCCTTTTTACCCAAGATATTCGCTTTCGAGTTTTAGCCGAAACGTGGCAGGTAGAAGGAAAACAGTTTTCAGGTTTAATCTTCGGTCATCAACTGGGAGGCACAATTGGTCAATTTGTTAAAGATTTAGAACTGATTGCTAAGGTTTCTGAACCTGACGATTGGGTAAATGCGGTTGAGTATATTCCCTTCAAGTCAGTGGGATAGGGGATTTTTTTAACGCCAAGGGCGCAAAGGAAGACGCAAAGAGCGCAAAGGAATTTGATTATTGACTGATTAAGTAGGCACAGCGATGCTCGCCGTTGATAATCCAGTGGGTGCGCTCTACTTGACAGTTTTGCAGGGCAACGGCAAACATCTCTAATTCGTGTCCGCATACCCCAGGGAAAGAACTGGCAACATGGGAAATGGCGCAGTTGTGTTCGGCGAAAATAAATTGCTTGCCTGTACCGTTGGTTTCGACTAAATGCCACTCTGCCATATAACCTTCGGCACGACGGAGGGCAACTAAGTTGACAACGCGCTCTTGTAGGGAACCGTTACCGACGCGATCGCGATATTCTAGGGCTTTGCGTTCCCAATGCTTGTGTAAAATTGAACTGGCTTGTTCTTCGCCCAAGGTTTCGGTGAGCGTACCAATTAAAGATAGGGCAAAATCATCATAGCGGGTGGGAAAGCGCTCTCGCCCTTCTTGGCTGAGTTCGTAAACGTGCTGAGGTCTTCCCATCGCCACTGGAACAGGTTGATGGGCAATTAAACCCTCTGCTTCTAAGTCTTTTAAATGGCGGCGAATCCCTTGGGGACTGATTGCTAGCGCTTCAGCCAAATCCTGAGCCGTACCTTGGCCTTTTTCTAGAAGATATTGCAGGATGTCCTGTTTGGTGGTGGCTTGGTGAGTAATCGGCATCGTTTTTCCCGAAATCTACCTGCACAAGGGGCAAAAAAATCTTTCTCGGAGACTTTGACAACAGTGCTGTTGTTAAAGTAGCCTAAAAGAGGATTAAACAACAAGAGTGTTGTTTTATTATTCTACGGCATTTTCCGAGAGAGGCAACCGCCCCACCTCTGATTGCCAGTCTGCCTTGCCATCCTGAGAGAGTCCGTCTAGAACACAAGAGAACGCACTAACATGAGCGCCACGGTTAAAACCCTCGTCAATCAGCCCTACAAGTACGGCTTTGTGACCAATATTGAAGCTGACACCATTCCACGCGGCCTCAATGAAGATGTGATCCGGCTAATATCCCATAAGAAGAATGAGCCAGCTTTCATGTTGGAATTCCGGCTCAAAGCCTACCGTCAATGGTTGAAAATGGCGGAACCAACCTGGCCTAATGTTAATTACCCGGCGATTAATTATCAAGATATTATCTACTATTCTGCTCCCAAGCAAAAAGCCAAAAAGAATAGTTTGGAAGAAGTTGACCCGACTTTGTTAGAAACTTTTGAAAAGTTGGGGATTCCGCTGTCGGAGCAGAAGCGGCTGTCTAATGTGGCAGTAGATGCGATTTTTGATAGCGTTTCGGTGGCGACAACTTTTAAGGAGAAGTTGGCGAAGGAAGGAATTATTTTCTGCTCGTTTTCGGAAGCGGTTCACGAACACCCAGAGTTGATTAAGAAATATTTGGGTAGTGTGGTTCCCGTGGGCGATAATTTCTTTGCGGCGCTGAATGCGGCGGTGTTTAGCGATGGATCTTTTGTGTATATTCCCAAAAACACCAAATGTCCGATGGATTTGTCTACCTATTTTCGGATTAATACCGGGGATTCGGGGCAGTTTGAGCGCACCCTAATTGTAGCGGAAGAAGGTAGTTCGGTGACTTATTTGGAAGGTTGCACCGCGCCGATGTTTGATACGAACCAACTCCATGCGGCGGTGGTGGAATTGGTGGCGCTAGACAATGCGGAAATTAAGTATTCCACGGTACAAAATTGGTACGCGGGGGACGAAAATGGCAAAGGGGGAATTTACAACTTTGTCACGAAGCGAGGATTGTGCCAAGGGGTGAATTCTAAGATTTCTTGGACTCAGGTAGAAACAGGTTCGGCAATTACTTGGAAGTATCCCAGTTGCGTGTTGGTGGGCGACAATTCCGTAGGAGAATTCTACTCCGTGGCGCTGACTAATCATATGCAGCAAGCGGATACGGGAACCAAGATGGTACATATTGGCAAGAATACCCGCAGCACGATTATTTCTAAGGGGATTTCGGCAGGGCGTTCCAAAAATAGTTATCGTGGTTTGGTGAAGATGGGGGCAAAGGCAAAGGGAGCGCGAAATTATTCTCAATGCGATTCAATGTTGATTGGCGATCGCGCTCAAGCTAATACTTTCCCATATATTCAGGTACAAAACAATTCGGCGAAGGTGGAACATGAAGCTTCTACTTCTAAGATTGGGGAAGATCAACTATTTTTCTTTGCCCAACGCGGGATTTCGGCAGAAGATGCCATTTCGATGACTATCAGTGGTTTCTGCAAGGATGTGTTTAATAAGTTGCCGATGGAGTTTGCCGTCGAAGCGGACAGATTGTTAAGTCTGAAGTTGGAAGGTACGGTAGGTTAAAGGTTTATTTGCGCTCTTTGTGGGATTTTTTTGAACGCAAAGGGCGCAAAGTTAAGCGCAAAGAGCGCAAAGGATTGAGAGGGCGATCGCGTGATTATTGAAAATAGTGAAGTGATTTTGTCGGTGCGGAATTTGCAAGCGGAAGTTGAAGGGGTGCAAATTCTCAAAGGGTTGAATTTGGAGGTGAAGGCGGGAGAAGTCCACGCGATTATGGGGCCAAATGGTTCGGGCAAAAGTACCTTTTCTAAGGTGTTGGCGGGGCATCCCGATTATACGGTGACGGCGGGGGAAATAATTTTTCAAGGACAAGATCTGATTGCAATTCCGCCGGAGGAAAGAGCCAGATCTGGGGTGTTTTTGGCTTTCCAATATCCTTTGGAAATTCCCGGCGTAAGCAATTTGGATTTTTTGCGGGTGGCTTACAATTCCCGGCGCAAACATCAAGGTTTGGAAGAGTTGGATGCTTTCGATTTTGATGAGTTGGTGCGAGAAAAGTTGGAAATTGTCAAGATGGATGCGGCTTTCCTCAGTCGCAGTGTGAATGAAGGGTTTTCGGGGGGGGAAAAGAAGCGGAATGAGATTTTGCAAATGGCGCTTTTGGAGCCGAAGTTAGCTATTTTGGATGAAACTGATTCGGGTTTGGATATTGATGCTTTACAAAGTGTGGCGGGGGGAGTTAATCAACTCAGTAATGAGAGCAATGCTTTGTTGGTGATTACTCACTATCAACGCTTGTTGAATTATATTGTCCCCGACTACATTCACGTCATGGAAAGTGGCGAAATCATTGTGAGCGGTCCGAAGGAATTGGCGCTGGAATTGGAAGAACGAGGTTATGATTGGGTGCGCGAAGAAGCCCAAGTGGGGGTGTGATGAATAACCAAGTTATTGCAGAGCCAACGGAGTTAAATAGAAGTGACTATTTAGCTGCTTTGTTGGCAAGTTGTGGCAGTGCTGAAAGTAGTAAGATTGGTTGGTTGGCAGAATTGCGATCGCGCTCTATTGCCCTCATCCAAGAACAAGCTATCCCGACAATGCGGGATGAGGAATGGCGATTTACTGATTTATCGGCTCTGTTACAACACTCTTTTCAACCTGCTGCTGGGGTAGTAGCTGATTCACTGGTAGCGGCAGTGAAGTTGCCGGAAGCGATGAACAGTCGCTTAACTTTTGTCAATGGTAGGTACGCACCGTCATTATCAAATGTGACAGGATTGCCCGCAAATATCTTTGTGGGTAGTTTAACCCAATTATCGCCAGCCGAGAGCGATAGTTTGCAGCAATATTGCGGGCAGCAACCGGGTTATCAAGAGGTTTTTACGGCTTTAAATACTACTGCCTTAGCAGATGTGGCAGTGGTCTGGGTGCAAAAAAATCAAATCGTTAATCAGCCAATTCACCTCCTATTTATTACGGTGGCTGGCGAGATGGCAACTATTTCCCAACCCCGTTGTTTGGTAGTAGCTGAAAGTGGTAGTAGCATCACTTTAGTACAGGAATATATCGCTACTTCCGAAAAAGTAGCGGTTCCCTATTTCTGTAATAGCGTCACGGAAGTTTGGTTATCAGAAAACGCCGAAATTAATCACACCAGAATTCAACAGGAAAGTACCAATAGTTTCCACGTTGGTAAAACTGCCATTTCCCAAGCCGCTCGCAGTCGCTATACCATTAATACAATTAGTTTAGGGGCGCAACTTTCTCGCCACAATCTGGAAGTTTTCCAAACCGGGGAAGCTACAGAAACTACACTGAATGGTTTAACCAAGATTGGTGGGGTACAAATCTCTGATACTCACAGTGCGATCGCACTTAATCATCCTCATGGTACTACCCGACAATTGCATAAATGCGTAGTAGATGACCATGCTCGCGCCATTTTTAACGGGAAAGTTTTAGTTCCCAAAGCGGCACAAATGACCGATGCAGGGCAGTTAAATCGCAATTTGTTGCTGTCATCTAAGGCGCGGATAGATACCAAACCGCAACTGGAAATCACGGCAGATAATGTTAAATGTTCCCACGGCGCAACGGTGAGTCAATTGGAGGCAGATGAAATCTTTTATCTACAAAGTCGCGGTTTAGATATCATCAACGCTCGCGATTTGTTAATTAATGCCTTTGCCACGGAAATTATCGTCAAGATTCCCGTAGCATCAGTCCGGGAAAAGTTGTCTGTAGCAGTAATTAATCCTTTCTAAAAAGTTTGTAGTTGGGCTTTAGCCCCTAATCCGGAGGGCTAAAGCCCAACTACAAACTTTTATTATTTGAACTGGTTCCCAGGCAGAGCCTGGGAACCGATATCGAGAGGCTCTGCCTCGCTTGGTTATCATCCGAGGCAGAGCCTCTCAATGGGCATTCCCAG
>CAKZHE010000171.1 GCA_936920195.1 uncultured cyanobacterium
CCAAAGTACCAATCATCCCGATTTGCCCAAATTAAGGCTAATAAGCTCAGGAGAAGATTGGGAATGTCGTTTTGTAACTGATTATCCACTGGCGTTTCATCTGATGATGGTAATTCTTCGGCGGTGGGAAGAATCCGATTGCTGTTGTAGGTGAGGTTTACCATAGTAAACTACTAAGTGTTCTTCAGAGGACTGAACAACTGATGAGAATACTTAGATTTTAGCTGATTTTGGGCAATTGGGTAAAATCAGTTTGTAGTTGGGCTTTAGCCCTCCGGATTAGGGCTAAAGCCCAACTACGAACTTTTGCGTATAGTCTTTTATTTACGATCGCCGATAAATTCCAGGTTTTTAAAAACTATCATCCACGGCGACAATTTCAGTATATTCAAACTCATTGGGACTTTGTTTGACTAAAGGATAGCGAATGCCGCCTAATTCAATGGTATCTTGTTCGCAATCCTGTTTGGAAGAATAATAAGTTAGCACATATTCTTTGCCAATTTTGGCGCTCATTTCTGCTGCTACTTCTCCTCGCCATTGGGTTTTGGTGACTAACACCACTAACTGATTAGCTAGTTGGGGAATGATTTTGGCAATTTGGCGACGATAAATTTCATCTAAACTGCCAAAAGGAGAATCCATTACCATCGGAAAGGTGCTGCTTTCTGGCAACATGACCATCTTTTTTTGACTCCATTCCCGGACTCGATCGATAATACTACCAATGAAGGATAAACTGAGGATTTGGTTTTCTCCGGTGGAGGCAGCGACGGGGGATTCAATTCCGGAAGTATTTTCGACTAAGACTAATTCGTATTTGTCGCTAATTTTGGGAATATAAGGGGTAAAAGAGATTTTGCTAAAGATCTCTTGAATGCGTTCTTCTAGTTGCCAGCGAAATTGTAATTCTTGACGGCTTCTAACTTCGGTGAGTCTGTCAATTGCATCCGCAGTAGCGGTAATTCGCCGTTGGGCTAAAGCTTGTTTTTCTTCGTTGAGTTTTTGCTTGGCAAGTTGTTTAGCTAAGTCTTCAATTTGAGCTTTGAAACTTTCAGCTTGCTGTTGTTTGGCTCCTTGCTCTAGGGTGAGTTCGCGAATTTTCTCTTCTAAGTCGTCTAGACGCTTCTGTAAGTTCCGAATCTCTTCGCTGGGGTCTTTTCGCAACTTTTCTTCAATTCGATCTAGTTGCTGTTCAATTTGGTTGATTTCTTGTCTAAGTTGACTAATATTTTCTTGCTCTCGATCGATTTCTTCCCAAAAGGTGGGAACTAATTTATCGAGTTCATCGCTTTGGGCGATCGCGCGAATGGCAGCTTCTTCTATGGCAACAATGCCAGCTTTTTCTAACCAATCTTGAACATTTTGATGGGCGGCAGTTTCGGCAGTTAATTCGGCTCCGCACAGGCAGCGTTTTTGGGTAAGTAAATCCTGAATAAATTGCCGGGATATGCCTGATTTTAATTCACCGCGCGATCGCTTTTCGTTCACTAATAGTCGCAGCTGGGCAGTTATAGTTGGTAAAAAGACGGCGTAACCTTTACTGGAAATGGCTCGTTTGACAGCATCTTTACTCTTTTTGAGATTTTGGCGATGTAGTTCTTTTTGCGATTCTAGTTGTTGCCGTCTTTCTTGGAGTTCTTTGGCGGCGCTGAGTTCTCGCAAGCGGTTGCTGGTTTCTTTTTTGATGATTTGCTGGTGTGCTAGTTCTTGGATGATTTCGGTTTGGCGATCGCTTAAAATTTTAACTTGCTTTTCGAGCTTTTCTTGATCTTTCAATAATTGTTTGGTTTGCGGATCGCCAATGGCTTTTAATTCGGCTTCTAGGCTTTTCTTGGCTTCTCCTAAATGTTTGATCGAGCGGTTTAAAACTTCCACTCCTAAGAGCATTTTGGTGGCTTCGGCAATTTCGGCTTTTTTATCAGAACGAACTATTTGTTCAATCCGCTCGCCATCAAAGAAAAAGTATTGATGCAAGCTGGCAGGTAAAATTTCCCCAATCACTTCTTCTGGGGGTTGGGGTGGCAGATACCATTTGCCATCATCCCCGGCTACCTGCATATACAATTCGGTTTTGAGAACTTCGCAATCAGTTTCAGTTTTGTAGGCGCGGCACATCCTTCTGGTACGATAGCGATTGCGATCGTGTTCCCAACTAACTTCTACCCAACATTCTATCGCTTCGTTGGGTTTGGTTTCGGCGATCGCGCGTTTATTGACTAATTGGGTTTCGGATGCAAAGGCGGCACTGAATTTTTCATATAAAACCCAGGTGAAGGCGTTTAATAAGCTGGTTTTTCCGGCTCCGTTATTGCCATGAATGATGGTGGTATTTTCGGGATGGTGGCAAGCAAGTTCAATTTCTGGGGTTTTGCCATAAAATTGACGGAAGTTGCAAAGTCTGATGGCAGTTAGTTTCATGGCACTGCCTCTTTAACGATTTTTAAAATGTCGTCGTTGATATGGGAAAGGCTTCTTTTATCAAGGCGACTTTTTTCTAGTTGCCAAACTCTTTCGATGATTTGGCGAACTTCGGGGGGAGCGGTTAAAATTGGTTCTTGAACGTTGGTTGGTGTCATTGGGGGGGATTTTAACGCAAAGGGCGCAAAGTTTTCGCAAAGAGCGCAAAGGGAGCAGGGGGGTTTAGGGTTGGCGGAATAGTTTGCAAATGATTGTGCCGGGGTTTTCTGGTTTGAGGGCGATCGCGTTGCCATCTGATAGAATTTGAGTGCGATCGCGACAATTATATTTTGTAATTGGTTGCGGGATGCCGTCAATACTAAGTTGGGCGCGATATTCCCAGTAATATTTTGCGCTGCGTTCAATGTTTAAAATACAAATGTTTTGATGATTGGTTTGGCGGCAAGTTAATGCTGTGGCAGAGATGGGCGGAAACCATAATGGCATTAGTAGTCCTAGAATCAGATAGTATTTGTACATATTATTTCCTAAAGATCTAATAAATCATAGCGTTTTTGTAGGGCGAGTAATTTTATCCTGGCTTCTCCGGCATTATCGGCTAAGTCGGCAAATTCGACGAAGCGGCGCAATTCTTTCCGTAATAGGTTGCGTTCGATTTCTAGGGTTTCTCGGTCTAGTTCTGGCGGTAAAACAATGGTATCAAATAAGGTGGCGCGTTCTTTGCCGGGATAAGGACGTAAAATTCTGCCTCGGCGCTGAATGAATTGGCGGGGATTGCCGCTACTAGCTAAAATGATCGCGGTTTGAATGGCGGGAATATCTACGCCTTCATCTAAGCAGCGAATCGCAACTAAACCTTGTAATTCTCCACTTTCAAATTGGCGGCGCAGTTCTTCTCTTTCAGTTAAAGGATTTTGGGCGGTGTAAGTGCTAACTCGATAGCCTAATTCGGTTCCCAGAATCCGGGTGACGGCTTTCAATTGCCGGGTACTTTCAATGGAGCCATCACCACAATAAAAGAGGGTATGACTGGTATTTAATCTGGGGCTGACAATTTCTCGTAAAGCGATTAATTTGTTGGCAGCAGAACCAATTAATCTCGCTCGCTGCATTAACAGGGGGGTTAAACTTTTCTCGTTGTCTGCGATTCCGCTGGTTTCTTGTTCTCGGAATAGTAAGGCTCTGCCAATGCTTTTGGTTAGTTTTACATAGTTGCGGCTTTCGTCTTCAGTTAGTTCAATTAAAATAGGATAATAGAGATAGTGAACTAAAGCTCCTTGTTTAATGGCTTGGGCTAAGGTGAATTCTGGGGCGAGAACTTCGCCAAAGTAATCAAAAAGAGATTGCGTGCCGCTATCATCAAAGTATCTTTCGGGGGTGGCGGAAAGGGCGAGCCGCAACCGAATATTGCGGGGTAAACTTTCTTCTCGCCGTTTTGCTCCTAAGTTATGGGCTTCATCGCCCACAATTAAGGTGAGGGGAGGGAAATATTTTAGATGCGATCGCAGTCCTTCGCTAGTTAAGGTATCATTGGTGGTAATAATCGTTAAAAAAGCTTGATTGCCGGCTCGTAAGTTATAAATTTGATTAGCTAATTCCCCTTGCCAGTGCCGCGCACTTTCAAAGGCTAAAATGGGTTGTAAATTGAATTTTTGACATTCTCTTTGCCACTGCACCACTAAATGGCGGTAAGGACAAACTACTAATAGAACTTGCAAGCCAATTTTTTGATATAGTTGAGTAGCGATCGCCAGCGCCGTAATCGTTTTCCCGCTCCCCGTCGCCATCTTCAGCGTACCTCTACCCTGATTGGCAAACCAACTATTAACCGCCTGTTGTTGATAGGGGCGCAATTCCAAAGATGCAGGCATTTGGGGACATCCCGGCAACACCTCGCCATCCAAAACCCGATATTTGCCTTGAGCAGCAGCGGCAAAAAGTTGGGAAATTATGAGATCGTTGTTGGCACTGAGTTTTTCCCCATCGCTGCCATTTTCCCCATTATCCGTAGCGTAGCTAGCAGATTTCGGGACAAAGCCCTTGCTAGAAGACAATGGCGGTACTTTATAAACACCCTTGGAAGATTTCACAACCCACTCACCCGATCCGGCTGGCTATAATTTTAGAATTGTCCCACTAAATTTGCCATCTGTATGTTTAAACTAATATTTTTTAGATACTAGGACTTCTGGATTGACAGAATAACAAAATGGTGCATTGATCGAGAGAGACCGCCCATGACAAAACAGGAAGACCAAGGAGAATCTCAATGGAACCCACTAATTGAGAAAACTGGCAATCCCGATCTACCCTATGCCTGTATTTTTGAAAAAGAGGAAACAATTGATGAGTAGCACTACCTTAAACATTCAAGTAACTGGGGAAGTCATTTTTGAATCGCCAATAGTGGTTGTAGAAAAGGTAGAAGTAAGTGGATTGCCGAAATATCGCTTCCACCAACTGCTAAAAGATACATGGCTTCTAACTGGGCAAAGTTCTAGTTGGCAGATCATCGAGTCAAAAGAGCTAGATATAAACCAACAGGAGGACTTGGCACTAGGAATTATTCTACCTACTGAGCGTTCCGATATTCCTTTTGTTAGAACAGCTTGAGGAGAGACTGAGCGTAGGCTGTTGACTTTGGGCGTTTTTATGGTTTTTTATTCATGCAGTTTCTAGGTAGTCAGTTGCGGGATTGTCAACCAATACCAAGTCCTTTTGATTGACCATGATTTATGTAGGGGCGGGTTTGGGGATGAATTTTAATATTCACCAATAACCTGAATAAACCCGCCCCCGACGGCTACTCCGACTTCAGGTAGATGAACGATCTCGGAGCGATCCACCATTTTGTTATTCTGTTAAGGCGTAAGTCTTAGATACAAAAAATTACCAGGATTAAGATTAATGACTTTAGGGAATTCTGCTATCCTCGACTCTCCCGCCACTGCCTCTCAGTTGATGCTGCAAGCCTCTGGACTAAATGTTTACTACGGTGAAAGTCATATCCTCCGCAATGTGGATTTGAGCGTGCCAGCGGGACAAATGGTCTGTTTGATTGGACGCAATGGGGTGGGCAAAACCACGCTGCTGAAAACTATTATGGGATTAATCCAGCCCCGAACGGGGACAATTAACCTAGCTGGGGAACCCCTTTTAGGCAAATCCCCCGATAAAAGGGCGCGGTTGGGTATTGGTTATGTTCCCCAAGGCAGAGAAATTATTCCTCGGTTGACGGTAAAAGAGAATTTATTGTTGGGTTTGGAGGCTCGCCCCCAAGGAAGAACTGGAAAACAAGAAATTTCCGAAGAGATTTTTGCCCTATTTCCGGTGCTGAAATCAATGTTACTGCGAATGGGCGGCGATTTGAGCGGAGGACAACAACAACAATTGGCGATCGCTCGCGCTTTAATGGGACGACCTCGTTTGCTAGTATTAGATGAGCCGACGGAAGGGATTCAACCTTCCATTATTTTAGAAATTGAAAATGCTGTCCGGCAGATTGTCGCATCTACAGGTATTTCGGTGCTGTTAGTTGAACAACATTTGCACTTTGTCCGCCAAGCCGATAAATACTACGCCATGCAAAAAGGTGGAATTGTGGCTTCTGGACCAACTACCGAACTGAGCCAAGATGTGATTCAGAAGTTTTTGGCAGTATGACAGAATCTCGTCAAAATGCGTCAGTCCCGATCAATCTGGTTTTTTGATATCGCAAGTCAAAGGTAAAACCGGATAATCTTCCTGTACTACCTGCAACCGCGATGTCATAAACCTATCCATCCAACCTTCTAAATAAAGTCGATTGGCTTCCTCTTCCTGGGGATTGGTTGTATTCAGCGGGTGCGGTGCTAATCCCAAAATTGCTGCCGTAGTCACGCAAAACATGGATTTTTGAAAACTTTGACAAATCAACACCCGCAAATCATCTTCCCCCCTGTCGCTGCGGCGATAAATATCATGCAAATAGTCTGGCAAATAGTGCCGCATATCTTGCATTAACAAAGTTGGCGGAATTCCTGCTCCCCCAATCGGTAAAGGGTCAGCGTATAATGCTCCATAGGCAAAACGATTTTGCTCTGTCGGGACTTGTTGCGCCTGAGCATTAAAAGACACTGTTCCCGGAAAAGGCGTTCCCCGGAAAAATACCGCCTCTACATAGGGAACTGCCACATCCATTAAAAAGGTTAAACCCGCCGCTTGAGAAATAATCTCATAATTTTTATTCCCAATTTTGACGGCATAGACAATTGGGTTACTAGCCGCCGCCACCAATCCATTCAGGATATGTTCAACCACATCAGGAATTGAAGTAATTTCTCCCTCATCGTAGCGGTCAGAAAGTTCTAAAAAAATCGCTGCCATTACCCGCCAAAACTGTCCTAAAGCACTGTAATAGGCTAGTTGCCGCACCTGTTCCAGCAGAAAATCTGGAAATAGGCGGTCAACTCCCCGAATAAATAAATTGCCCTTGATTTTGGCGGCAATTGCTATCCGAGCCGCCTGGTTAAATTCTGGCGATTCCAAATAGTCTTCAAACTTGCTGCCGCCATGCCACATCATGGTTTTCATGCAGTATTCGGCATATTCATAATTAATTCGGTCGTGCCATAAATGACGCAACAACTTGCCTAGAGATACTTCCCCATTGAAGTATTTGAAAAAGGGAAATAGGACTAAAAACTGCTTCTCCGAGATATAAATTAGATTTTGATAATAAGCATCTAAGACTACACCATAGCTTTTCAGAATGCCCACTACTTCCAACAAATTTTCTGGTGTATCTGGTAGCAGCGCCCCCCCGGATTTGAGACGATTAATATATAGAGTTAATGGGTGAGTTGGACATTTCAAAGCATTTCTCGGCATCGGTTTTTATCCCCTGGTTGACAAAATTAGTTTCAAAACCGCATTAATATTAGTTCGTAGTTGGGCTTCAGCCCGGTTTTAATTTCTGAACAATCAATAAAATGACTAATTGCAACACTGGCAATACCCGTAGGTTGGGTTGAAACGACAGTGGAAACCCAACAATGAGGTTCAAAATTCAAAAAACAATTTTTAGCTTTGACAGGACTTACGCAGTTGCTCCGCATATAGCGTTGATGGTGCGTTACGCTGCGCTAACACACCCTACTAATAGAGGT